>WRMM01000070.1 GCA_009777135.1 Candidatus Fibrimonadales bacterium | reverse complement strand
TATGCGCAGGGTATTGCGCATATCAAAAGCCATATCAAGCTTGGAGTCCTTGATTTCGTCCATCAAGAATAATTTGTGTTTAAGCACCTGAGCAGAAGTAAATTCTTGGCTAATGTCATAGCACAAGAAATGCCCGCGCACTTGTTTGGATAGGTTCATAAGTGTAGAGAATATAGAAAAAATTCTAGCAGCATAAATACGTTTGGCTTGCTATCTGCGTTATTGGGGCAAAAAATCCTTGGCTCTTTAATCAGCCATCAACAGTTTTTCAATAGATTCAATCATATAAAGCGGGATTTCTCGTAAAATTGGGGATTGGGCATCTTTGCGCCAGTTTTTCAGAGATGTTCTAACTGCCATTTTGGGTTTGTATTCTTCCATATACACTTTTAAAGATTTTGCCTGCGTATTTTTACCAGATTTAACTTCTATGGGAACAACCTCGTTTTTATGCTGCATAATAAAATCAATTTCTGCATCGCCTTTATCTCGCCCCCAGTAAAAAATTGGATTCGCTGTAGAGCATTTCAATTCTTGGCAAACATACTGCTCTGTGAGCGCTCCGTGAAAATCGTCAAAAATCCTTGGCTCCGCTATATAAAACAAGGATATATCAACGTTTGTTTTGGCGCACAGCAAACCAGTGTCTAGCATGAACAGCTTAAAAGCTTCTCGGACTTGGTCGCGCGCAAGCGGAAGCTTGGGGCTTAAAGTCCGTTTTATTTTATATACAAGACCTGTATTCACAAGCCAGTCCAAAGCATTTTCAAATTCGCTGGCTCTGCCGCCGCTTTTAATATCTTTGTAAATGAATTTTTTCTTTTCTCTTGCTAAATGGGAAGGTATTGAATCCCAAAGCATTCTGACTTTTGGAATATCATTTGGCGTTATGTGCTTGGAAAAATCTTTTTTGTAATCTTCAAGAATTCCGTTTTGAGTTTCTCTAACCTTTGCCAAATCCTTTGTTTGCGTAAAAACATAAACAACCTCGGGCATTCCGCCAACGTAAAAATATGTTTTTAACATATCAGTTAGCAAGCCATGCATGTTTTCCAATACAGGGTTTAATTCATTTATATTTTCCAGCAATATTTCATGCCCTGCCGCTTTCAAAAATTCATAAAAAGACATTGGGTAAAGCGTAAAGCTATCTACCTGACCAACGGGAAATTTTCCGCTTGCCACGCCTAAAAAACTGCCAGCGGCAGCAATGTGGTATTGCGGGGCGTTTTCTTTAAAATATTTAAGAGAATCTTTTGCTCTTTGGCATTCCTGTATTTCATCAAAAATGAGCAAAGTGCTGCTTGGCGTTATTTTCGCATTAAAATGGCCTTCTAATGCGCCTATTATGCGCTCTGTGTCAAGGTCTTGCTGAAAATAATCGCTAAGCCGCAAATCTTCGTCAAAATTCAAATATATGGTTTGCTTGTATTCTTTTTTGCCAAATTCTTTAAGCAGCCAGGTTTTGCCAACCTGCCTTGCTCCATAGAGAATCAAAGGCTTTCTCAGTTTGGAATTTTTCCAAGCTATAAGGCTTTTAATAATATTCCTTTTCATATTTTTACCTCTTTCAAGCTATAATATAGAAATTTTACACTTTGTCGGGGGACTTTACGTGATATATTCACACTTTGTCGGGGGACTTTACGTGATATATTCACACTTTGTCGGGGGACTTTACGTGGGGCACTTCAAATTTGCCGTTGGTTGCTATTGCCGTGTAACCATCGTGTATGGGATGCAGGGGTTCTCCAGATGAAGAAAAGAGATTTTTTTCGCCTTTTAATGTTGAAAATGAGCCGCCTGCCTCTGCAAAAATGAGCGGCAATGGAGCTATGTCCCAAAGCGATACCACGGGGTCTGCCATTATTTCTGCCTTGCCGCAAGCTACTTGATAATAGCCAAAACAATCTCCCCAGCCACGGTAAAGCTTGGCATTTTTGCGAATGTTGGCAAACCACTCCCCATAGCCTTTGCTTTCCATTGTGTTCAAAGTGCCAGAAAGAACAAGAGAATCTTTTAGCTCGCTTACATCAGAGACTTTTATAGGAGTCCCTTCGTTTGCAAAAGCGCCTCCACCTGCGGTTGCCCAAATTTTGCTGTTCAAAGCGGGCAGCTGAATTAAGCCTGCAATGGGAATTCCCTTTTTTAAAATCGCAATAATTGTTCCAAACAAAGGAACCTCGTAAATAAACGACTTTGTGCCATCTATTGGATCTAGCACCCATTGGTATTCTGCGCTTGGATTTTCTTGCCCAAACTCTTCGCCAATAAATCCAAATTCGGGAGTTTCTTTTTGCGCAAAGTTTCTCACCAATTCTTCTGCTTTTTTGTCTGCTATGGTAACCGGCGTGGCATCTGCTTTCCACTCAACATTGACGGAAGTTTTCCAGTGCTTGAGAATCTCGCTCTGAGCGATATTGCCCGCCTGCAAAATTAAAGACAAGAAATCTTGTTTCAAATCTTATTCCCACAGAATAGCTGGCCAGTCCTTGCCTTCTGCTCCTATCAAAAGAAGCGGTTTTAATTTATTGTCTAAAAGAATGGTTCTCGGAAAAACAATTTCAGTAGCCGAGCCTGAAAGCAAGCCTGTATTTTTTTGAACATTTTTGAATTTGTCGAGAATAACAGGCCAGTTTACATTTCCATAAGTTTTTATCCACTCTTCAATCTTGGGAACATCGCTTTCACCCGCATTCACCAAAATTATCTGCACGCCGTTTTTATCCAGTTCCGCTTGATTGTCGCGCAAAAGAACAATGCCTTCTTTGCAGGGAATGCACCAAGTGGCAAAGAATACCAAAGCCACTCTTTTTGTTTGCGGATTCACAATAGTTTCAAGATGTTTTTTGGAAAAAGGCTCCTTGTCGTTTCTGTCTCTAGCTACGAACCAAGGCAGGCTGTTTTTTTGCAGTTCTAAAGTGAGCGGCAACCTCTCGGACTTCTCCAAGCTAACGGCGAATGCCGCCATTGCCAAGACTCCAATAATTCCGATTATTTGATTTATCCGATTGCTAATCACCTTGCCTCCTTATTGCTTCATTCCCTGAAGCCTGTTAACCCATTGATTGAAATTTGCAGCGCTAAGTTCTTCCAGCATTTTTTGCTTTGCAGCAGCCTCGCTTTTTGAGTCGCTGCCAATTAATTGCGCAAAAGTCAGATTGCCTCTAGGCGCGCCATCGCATGTTGTAATGGTTAGCTGAGGAGAATAGCTGCAATCTATCCCGCCTCTTTTATTTGGCAAACAGCGAGCGGGCGGCCTTGACGCAGTGACCTTTAATCCATTGCCTGTGCATCCGCCTGCCTTGAATCCAGCTCTGGATAATTTTTGCAATAAAATTCTGCCTGTTTCATCTCCATTATCAACCCAGTGAAGCTCTGTTCTTGTAGCTGCCGCAGCAGCGGCGGCAGCAGCAGCGGCGCGCCTTTCTTCTTCTCTTGCTTTAACAGAATCCAAAATGCCTCTGGTTTGGTCTTCTCTTAATTTGTTAAGAGAATCGGCAATGAAAACTCGGCGAATTTCTTCCGCCTTTTTAATGGAGTCAGCCTCAAGAGCTGCACGTATGCGCTCTTCTTCTGCTTGCTTTGCCTCTAAATCTGCTTGTTTTGATTTTTCCAAATAAAGAAAACCCAAATAAGCTATTATTGACACTATAATCAGCGATAAAACCGCTAATATGGATTTTCTGTGGCGGTGCGTGAATCTTGGTTTTGAGATTAAATAGGCTTTTATTGTATGCTCATATATAGGCTTGAACTCCTGCGCCGTCATTTCTATCGCATTCATTTCTGCAACTTCTTTGATTTCTTTTGGCAGGTTCTTGGGAAAAACATAGCCCCTAGGAATAATAGGGATTATATTTTTGTTCAGCAACAAAGCATTTTTTAGCTCTAGATAGCACCAGTCCTCATTCAAAGCCTCTTCCGATTTAACATTGCCGTCTTCGTCAAAGAACCTCTCGTGGTAAGTCGGTTCAAATATTATTAAAAAGTCTTTGCAGTCCTTAAGCCTGGTTCTCAAGGTATCCGTAAACTTTCCTCGACCCAAGGTATCTATGTCAAAAGACACAGAATAGCCGTCATTGCGCAGTTTTTCATCCAAAATCCTAGCATCATGCAAGCCGCCTTTGCGGCGATAAGAGATGAAAATATCGTATTTTTTTGCCATGGGGTGTAATATAGAAAATTACATATTCATTTTCAAACCACTGTATCCACCTTTTTCCTAGGCACGGCAAAATCTATGCAAAGAGCTATCCACATTGAAGCTGTGCAGGAGATTAGCGGGTTCCAGGGCCATGAAAAAACTCCGTTCAAGGGAGCGGTGTATTGAGGAATAAAGGGGATGCCGTTGAACAGAAGCAGGCTGAGCATTCCGCAGGCAACGCCGATTAAAACCGAAAATGAACGCAGATATGGCGCAAAGAATGAGAGCAAAAAGAGAGCTAGCAAAGGTCCTGTAAAAAGACCGGTAAAGAATAAGGCGTTTTTCAAAAGAGAACCGGCTTGAGACGCTGCAACAAAAGCCGCCAGCGTTCCGCACACGCCCCAAAACACAATCCACAATTTTGTTCTGAGCATGGATTCTTGCCCAGCGCTTTTGCACAAAATATCCTTTTCCGTTGTGTTTCCAAGCGCATGTATCGCGCTAGAAATGCTGCTCATTGCCGCCGCATAAATTGCGGCAACCAAAAGACCGGTTAAACCTGCTGGCAAACCATTCACAATAAAATACGGAAACACATCATTAACGCCTAAGTTATCTGGGAGCGTTGTATTTTTAACCTTGTAATAAACAAACAATGCCGCTCCAATCCAGTAGAACAAAAGCGAAACAACAAGCCCCAAAACCATGGACAAAATGTTTGACCTGTTTGCTGCCTTAACATCTTTGCAGCTCAAATACCTTTGCACAAATTGCTGATCGCAGCCTCTGATTGCAATTTCCAAAACCGCGTAGGCAATGCCGGCAGAAAGCAAGGTTCTCGCATTTGACGGGTCTAGAGAAACATTGAACCAATTGCTTTTTCCGGTTTCGCTTGCAAGAACGCTCAACTCTCCAAAACCTCCAATGCCCTTGACCAAAATAAACAAGGCAACAATCCCGCCGCCAAAAAAAACCAGAAACTGCATAACATCAGTCCAAACAACAGCCTTGAAACCGCCATGCCATGTGTATATAATAGCGGCGACCGAAGAAATCAAAATTGCTGCCCACACAGGAATTTCCAAAATCGGAGCGAGAACCAAAGAGGGCGCAAATAGCAAAATGCCTGTTCTCAAAACCAAGTGCATAGCGTAAAACGCAGCGGCAACCCTGCGAACCGCGCGAGAAAAACTTTTTTCCAAAAGCTCGTAGGCGCTTTGTATTCCGCTTTTTCTAAGACGAGGAATGAACAGCCAGCCAACAACCAAAATGCTCAGAAAACTCCCGACATTGGTCATAATCAAAGCCATGTCTGCGCCAAAAACATCTGCCGGAGCTCCCAGAAGGGTTGTTGCGCTAACGGAGGTTGCTATTAAACTTATGCCAATAGGAATCCATGGCATTGTGCCACCGCCTATCATATAATCCTTAAATGAGCGATTGCTCCTTGCTGCCCACAAACCTATAAAAATAGACAGACACCAATACGCTGCAAGCACAAGCCAGTCTATAGCGCCAAACATTATTCGCTTGCCTCAACTCCGCTCATTTCTTGAAATTTATTAGCAATGCTTAAAAGAAACAGAGTTTTGCCGTTTTGCCCGAGTTCATCTTCTATTTTTATTATTTTTTCTTTGCTTAGCCATGTGGAATAGCTTTTTATGGTCAAAGAATTTCTGTCTAGCATATTTTCCACGCTATCCAAAATTCGCACTGCTATTGCTTCAAAAACATCTGCGCTCAAATTGCCTTTTATGGATAGCACAAACTCGCCGCCTCCAAGCATAGCCAAGTGCTGCCCGTTCCAGGTTTTTTTCAGATTTTTTGCCATTGCCAAAAAATTTTCAAAAACAGCAACCTTGCCTTCTTCTTTTAATGGGATGCATTTCAAAAATAAAATTCCAAGGCTATCTTCGCTGCTTTTCAAATTTTCAAGTTCTTGCTCATAGAAGTTTAAAATCTCGCCCAAGCCATTTGAGTCCACTTCTGCCAAAGCATTTTCTCTTTCTTGTTTGGAATTATCTTTGCTTTGAATATCGGAGAGTTTAAGCGCTGCGCAATTAACTATTCCGGTTAGCATAATCTCGTCTATTATTGAAACTGCTTTGCTGTTTTCGCTTTCTAGCATAATAACTATGGGATATGAGTTATTTAATGCAGGCGGCGTTACGGCAAAAAGCGAACGAAGCTCCAAGTTCTCGGGTTCATTTTCGTAGAGCCTGCGCTGGTATGGGTCTGTTGAAATATTTTTCTCATTAACCACGGAAACTTTTCCAGACAAAAGCTCGTAGAGCAGGCATTTCACATGAACGCTAAAAGACACTCCTTTGAAGTTTTCTTTTTGCAAGCCAACCGCTTCTGAAATTTGCCATTTATCCTCGTCTCGTTCGTGCGGCATAATGAGCATTAGCCTGTCAAATCTAAAATTGTCCTGCAAAATTCTGGATAAATTTGCAATTAAGTTTCCTTTTGAAGAGGAGTTGAATAAATGCGATATTTCTTTTAGCATTCCGTTGAGCAGGTTGTTTTCCTTGTCCAATTTGAAGTTTTTGTCCATGGCTCTAAGCACTTCGCTTGTCAAGGCTGCAAGCTCTCGCAGCTCTGTGTATATTTCTTCGTCAAAAGCATTTGCGTTTGCGCTGTCTATGGTTATGTAGCCATGCAATTTTCCGTCGCCAGAAACTGATGCGCCTGCCATGGAGCCTGTTATTTGTTCTTCGGTGCGATAAAGGTCTGCGGGGATTTCGTCAATTTCGGACCAGTTGAATTCTTTTTTTGAAAAGTATCTGTTGCTTTGAGGGACAAAAAGGCTATCGCTTATGCGGTAGGGGCTGTTGGAAAGCCTCAGGATAAAACCTTCGCCGTTAAATGCCCAGTAGCAAATGGAGAGAATCCCGCAATTTACTTTTTCCAATCTGCCTCTAAAAAGCGTGAGCATTTTTTTTACAAAAGCGTCTTTGTTCCCAGCTTCGGTTTCGTAGCATGTTCTTTCTTGCGCCAGCCTTTTTTTAGCCGCGCCGTCTTGCTGCGCATCGGCATCAAGCTCAACAGGAATGCTCAAAGTATCGGTAACTCTTTGCGGTTTGCCTTTCGGTTCTTTGTGCAAATTTCTGTAATTATAAATCCAAGCAAAAAGAGCGCCTAAAAAGACGGCGAAAACAAGGCAAAAAAGAAATGCAAGTACAGATATTGACACAATGGGAATATAGAAAAAATAAAAAGAGGTAATTTTAGTAAATTACCAATATGACAAACCGCATTACCCATCCCTTTGAGCCTATTTTCAACGAAAATTCTCGTGTTCTAATCTTAGGTTCTTTCCCTTCCCCGGCATCAAGGGCAAACTTCTATTACGGCCATTCGCAAAACCGATTTTGGAAAACCATTGCCGAGCTTTTCAATGAGCCAATGCCAGCTTCTGATAGCGAATCAAAGCGTAATTTTATTCTTTCGCATAATTTGGCTTTGTGGGACGTTTTGCATTCTTGCGAAATAACGGGCGCAGATGATAGCACAATACGCAATCCTGTGCCGAATAAATTTCAGCATATACTTGCAAAAAGCAAGATTAGCGCTATTTTTACCAACGGCAAAAAGGCAACGGAGCTGTTTCAAAAACTGTGCGCAAAGGAAGCGGGAATGGATGCGGTTTATCTGCCTTCCACAAGCCCAGCGAACAGAGCGTGGCATGGAAAGGCGGGGTTTATGCAGGAGTGGGGGAAAATTCTTTTAACTCGTCTATTTTAATGATTGTCTTGCAGGCAACGAACGCTGAACAACTCGCTTTTATTGCGATTGCTTCTGCTTACAGTGCGGTTGTTTCTACTTACAGCACTGTAGCCCATATGTCGGCTGTAAGCACTGTTGGCATCGTAATCCTTAGCACTCCACCAATAGCCAAAGTTGCCAACGCCGGAGTTGCCATTGAAAAGACCGAATCCGCCAGGCAAAGCCGAAAAACCGTAATCATCTGTACCGTTGCCACTGCTCCAATCATTCATTGCTTTCAATTTTGTTCCTGCGCAGCCAGTGCATCCGCTATTGCTTTCTGCATAATTAACTAGCGTTGTCCATTCAGAATCGCTGGGCAAATGCCAGCCCGGAGGACAAACTATTTTTGCCGTTGCCAAATCATAGAGTCTGCCGTAGGTATTGCAGCTGCCAGAGTTATTATCGTAGCATATACTGCCATTTGCATTGTAATTCAAATTTTTAGCCATCCAGGTTTGAGTTCCTATCAAAACT
>WRMM01000069.1 GCA_009777135.1 Candidatus Fibrimonadales bacterium | reverse complement strand
TTTAATATCCCCATTCTGAAATTCAAGATAAACTCTTTTTAACAAAGAATGCCTCTCCAAATCATGGGTGAGAGGCTTGCAAAGAATATCGCCAAAAAGGCCGTGTGTTCGCATCAAGCGACCAACGGCAACAAAATTATTCAGCCGGAGCCTCTGCTGTAGCCTCGGCGGGCGGTGCTGCTGCCGCTGCTTTTTCTGCTTCTAGGCGCGCTTTAGCTTTGCGGCTAATCTTGGCTTTTTTTGCTTTTGGAGCCACCGGAACCGGAGTTTTGCCATCAATGCTGCGACCGGCGCGTTTTTCGTGAAAAAGAGCCATTATGCCTTGCTGTTTAAGCAAAGAGCGAACTGTATCGGAGGGCTGGGCGCCAACGCCGAGCCAATACATAACTCTTTCAAATTCAAAACGAACATCCGCAATTTTCAAATTTGGGTCGTAAAACCCCAATTGCTCAATAAATTGACCATCGCGAGCCTTACGGCGGTCTGTAACCACAACCCGGTAAGTAGGATGGTGGCGTTTTCCAAATCTAGATAGGCGAATTACTGCTGCCATAAATTTTTCCCATAAAATGTAGAAGCTAAAATATAGTAAAAAAAAACAGCGTTGTCAAGGATTTATTCTGTAATTAGCAGAATTTGCCTAAAAAACGGGAAAATTTGGCATTGTTTCATGCTGAATGCAAACGTAAGCCGATACTTCCACAGCCAGTTTGTGCGCTTCCCGCATATTTTTTCCCTGAAGCAGGGCGGCTATAAATGCGCCCGTAAATGAATCGCCTGCGCCAACGGTGCTTACTGCATTTATTTTAGGCGTGCCCAGATACGATGTTTCGCCTGCGGCAAATACATAGCTGCCTTTTTCGCCTTTTGTTTCTAAAATTAAAGCCAAATTGTAAGTTTTCAATAAATGCAGGCAAATTTCCTGCTCAGACATTTTGCCTAGCTCAAATAAGCGAGCTACCTCTGCAGCCTCTTCGTCATTTATTTTCAATATATTGCAATGCAGCAATGATTGGTGTATTATTTCTTTGCTGTAAAAATGCTGCCTTAAATTTATGTCAAAAATTCTGTATGCAGTTTTAGGAACAAGCTCCAAAAAACTATGTGTTGTTCTGCGCGAAACCTCATTGCGCTGCGCTAGCGTGCCAAAGCAAACAGCGCTGCAATTCAAAGCCAGTTCCTTTGCCTGCTCTGTGAATGGAATGTTATCCCAAGCCACGTTTTCGCATATTTCGTATTGCGGAACGCCTTTGTTATTCAAGGTTACTTTAACCGTTCCGGTAGGGTAATCAACTGTTTCAATCAGGGAATTAAGTTTTTTCTCAGCCAAAACATCTAAAATCCCTTTGCCAAGCGAGTCTTTGCCAACAGCGCTCAAAACATAGCCGTTAAAGCCGAACCGCGATGCGTGGTAGGCAAAATTGGCAGGAGCGCCACCGGGCACTTTCCGCTCGGGAAATATGTCCCAAAGCAGCTCGCCTATGCCTATGATTGTAAGCGACATTTCCTCTGTTTTTGTATGGGGAATTTTACAAAAATGCGAAAATAGGTTAAAAAATTCACGTCATATTCCCCGCAATATACTCCAGCCGCTCCATAATGTTCAAATGCTGCGTGCAAGCTGCTTCGCAGCTTCCGCATTGGGTGCAGGCACTGGCTATCTCTGGCGACAGGTTCCAGTGCCATTTGAGCTGGTTGTAAATATGGTGGTCGTCTGTTTCCAGAATTTTTCTGTTGTAGGCATCCATGAATTTTGGAATTGGAATTTCTTGAGGGCAGTTTTCGCAATAAGAGCAGCCTGTGCAAATTCCTTCAAAGGATTTATCGGAATTAGCTTTTACCGCCGCAAGTTCTGCTTCCGTTCTGGGCTTGTATGCGTCCATTGCGTTTAATGCCAAATCAATTTCTTCTTTGTTTGCAAAACCTACCAACGCAACAGACAAAGACTTGTGGTCCCACAAAAACTGCAAGGCTGCCTTAACCGCATTTTCCTTATTGCATTCCTCGCCGTCTTTCAGCAAAAATTTGCAAAGATTCGGGTTTTTAGGAATGAGACTGCCGCCGAGAGGGTTCATTATCACAGCGCCCAAATTATTCTGCTCCACAACATCAAAGGCTTTTTCGCGAGTTTTGAAATTATACGCAGAATAGCCAAACAGAACTCCTTCAAATACCGGCTCGGTAAAAAGCTCGGCAATGTTGTTTTGAATTAAATGAGTAGAAACGCATATATGATTTATAAGCTTTTCTTCTTTCAATTTCTGAAAAGTTTTTATTATGCCTTTATTTTTGCGTTCATTCCAGTTTTCCAAACTCGTTATGCACCAAATATGGTAAAAATCTATTGCCGGCACATCCAGCCTTTTCAAAGAAGCCTCCACCTCTCTGCGAATTTCCGATTCATCGGATTGAAAGGTTTTTGTGGCAACATAATAGGGCAAACCTTGCCTGCGCAACTCTGCCAAGCCTTTGCCATAAACCGTTTCGCTTTTGGTTTCAAAATATCCCGGCGCAGTATCAAAATAATTTATGCCGCCACGCGCTGCATAAACCATCATTTCAACGCACTTGTCATGATTGTCTATCTCATCAAAACGCATCCCTCCAAAGCCAAGCAAAGATACTTTTTTGCCAGTTTTGCCGTAATCTCTGTACTGCATCATATTTTCTCTCCTTTTTGTGAGGATTTTTTTAGTTTATTGATTTCAAAGGATAGTTCCATAAGCGTAAATATAGAAAAGCAAGACAAACATATCAAAAAAATAGCGATGAAATATTTTTCTACATTGTCCCCCATGGCAGAAAATAAAACCCCCGAAAAATTTGTTTTTTATATGCACAAGGTGTGCAAAAAATATCCGCCCGATAAAGAGGTGCTTAAAGATATTTCTTTGAGCTTTTATTATGGCGCAAAGATTGGAATTATAGGCGTAAATGGCAGCGGAAAATCAACGCTGCTGCGCATTATGGCTGGCATAGACAAGGATTTTCAAGGCGAGGCGTGGATAGAGAATGGCCGCACCGCTGGCTATCTGTCTCAAGAGCCGCAGCTTAATGCAGAGCTTTCCGTTAAGGAAAATATTATGGTTGCGGTTGCGGCAAAGCAGAAAATTTTAGACCGCTATAACGAAGTTGCCATGCTTATGGGCGAAGCTGAAGGCGAAAAAATGGAAAAGCTTTCAGAAGAGATGGAAAGGCTGCAAAATAAAATTGATGCGGAAAATCTGTGGGATTTGGACCGCTCGGTTGAAATTGCCATGGATGCCTTGCGCTGCCCGCCGGGCGATTGGCAGGTCACTAATCTTTCTGGCGGAGAAAAACGCCGCGTTGCGCTTTGCCGCCTGCTTTTGGAAGAACCCGATTTGCTTTTGCTTGACGAACCAACTAACCACTTGGATGCGGAATCCGTTGCTTGGCTTGAACGGCATTTGAAGGAATATAAAGGCTCGGTTATTCTGGTAACTCACGACCGCTACTTTTTGGATAATGTAACTGGCTGGATTTTGGAACTTGACCACGGGCGCGGCATACCTTGGCAGGGTAACTATGCGCAGTGGCTGGATCAGAAACTTGAAAGGATGCGCAAAGATGAAAAAGGCGAAAGCGATAGGCAAAAGCGGCTTGCAAGAGAACAGGAATGGGTAAAGTCCAGCCCCAAGGCAAGGCAGGCTAAGTCCAAGGCGCGTTTGAAATCTTACGAAGAGCTTTTGAGCCAAGAAAAAAAGGAGCAGTACAAGGTTGCTCAAATTGCGATTGCGAATGGAAAGCGGCTTGGCGATATTGTTATAGAAGCAAATGGAATTTCAAAGGCTTATGGCGACAAACTGCTTTACGAAAACTTGAATTTCCAACTCCCGCGCTCTGGGATTGTTGGCATTATAGGTCCTAACGGCGCTGGCAAAACAACGCTTTTCAGAATGATTTTGGGTCAGGAAAAAGCAGATTCGGGTTCTTTTAAGCTTGGTGAAACTGTGGAGATTATTTCCATGGAGCAGGGCAGGGATTCTCTGAACGACAACAATACCGTTTTTGAGGAAATTTCCGGCGGTCGCGATGATATTACTATCGGCGACAGAAAAATGAATGCGCGCGCTTATTGCGGGCTGTTCAATTTTGCCGGCAGCGATCAGCAAAAGAAATTATCGCAGCTTTCTGGCGGAATGAGAAACCGCGTTTTGATGGCAAAGAATTTGCAAATGCCAGGCAACCTGCTTTTGCTTGATGAGCCTACAAATGATTTGGACATTGAAACTTTGCAGGCATTGGAGCAGGCAATTTTGAATTTTGCCGGCTGCGCTGTGGTTATTTCTCACGATAGATGGTTTTTGGACCGCATTGCAACGCACATTCTCGCTTTTGAAGGCGATTCTAAAGCGGTATGGTACGAGGGCAACTGGACTGAATACGAAGCCGATTACCACAAACGCATGGGCGTTGATGCAAACAATCCAAAGCCAATTAAGTATAAGGCGCTGAAGAGGTAAAGAGGGCTGTTGCGCCCTCTTTTGTTAGGTTAATTGCACTCGTTAAGCCAGCCGAGCTGCATAAGAGCAAAATCAGCGGTTTTGTCTACTGAAGCATCGCTTGCAAGCCGAATTTTAACGTTTATTGCTTTAGAGGTTGCAGTCTTTAAATCATGAGTTTGCGGGAGCCAGCTACTTCTAAATTTAGACCACGGAAGATTTTCAACTCTCTTAGTTGCAGAGGCAGGAAGCTCTACAAGCCAAGTATTGTAATCATGTGGCGCATCCGGGTCCATGTCGAGTATAATAGAGGCGGTGCTGGTGTAAGTTATGCAAAATCCATTTTTGGCACTTATATCTTCTGATGCTTTTGAAGCTTTTAAGTCAAAAGATATGCCCGCTCCATTATCTCCAGCGTCTGCCGTAAACTTAACTCTTAAAGCATCAGAATCTATGCGTGATACGCCATCGGCATTGGCTAAAGGGACATCAACATCACTAAATTTCGTGTAACTGTCATTTATCTTGGCTTCTACGCTTGCATTTGCGTCATCTGTATTTGTGTATACGAAACCAAACCACCAGCCAGCGTCTCTGCAAGGGACATTATCACCCCAGTAAGCCTCGCCATGCTGTGCCTTGCAGGCAAGCACAGCCGGAGTTTGAACTTGCAAGCCTCCGAATTTGTCTGCGTCCGGTCCCCACAAAGAACCGCCATTTCCCATAATGGGACTGTCTCCAGCTGGAGCACCGCCTTGATTGCTGCATGTTAAATTTTTGCCCCAGCCGTTATCTTCTGTTAAGCCAGAGACACCGGTATATAAGGAACCATAAGTTTCGCAATTTGAAATATGCTGAGCGCAAGTCCAGCTGCTGTCTTCAGGCTCGCCGCCATATCTGTCATCCATCATAAAACAGCCGTCTTCATATTGGCAAAATAATATGCGACCTTGAAAATCTTTGCATTCGCCAACCTTAGTGCCGCCGCTGGAGCTTTGATTAGGATTGCTGCCGTCGCTGGAGCTGGAATTATTATTTTCTTCTTTAGGAACTACAGTGCCATTGGAGCAAACATAGCTGACCGGGTTATATTCCTTGTCGCTGCATTTTTCGTATATTGTATTGGCATTGCAAAATTGAGTTGCCTTGCTATACTCATTGCCATCGCAAAACGCTTTGTCATTTAGAGCATCGTCAACGCTGGAACAAGAGACCGTGATTGAAATAAACGCTACTGCCGTTAAAGCAATAACCGGGGTAAAGAACTTGTTCATAATAAAGAACCTCTCTTTTTTAAAGAAACACATAATAGTAAATATAATTTAATTTTTGGCTTTTGTCAATATATCGTAATAAAATTGTATAGTTATAAAGTAGGATTAATTTCAATAAATCCCACTCAATTTCGCTGAATTATCAGATTTCTTAATGCCGCCCAAACCGCCTCGTTCTTCTTGGCGGCTGGTCGTCGCCTCTGAAAGGCTTTCTGCCTCCGCCTCTGCCGCGGTCATTTCGGTCGCCGCGGTCGCCGCGACCGCCTCTGTCCCTGTCCGCTCTTGGCGGCGGTTCGTCCGTCATTAGCCTTATTTTGGAGGGGCGGTTTTTGATGGTCATTCTGCTAAGGATTTTCAGAACATCTTCTGGCATGGATTCCGGCAAATCAACTGTGCTGAATTTGTCGAATAATTTTATATGGCCAATGTATTTAGATTCCAAATCCGCTTCGTTTGCAATGGCGCCTACAATGTCTCTCGGAGTTACATTGTCTATTCTGCCAACGCCCAAATAATAACGCTCCATACCGGATTCTGGAGGGTTCATATCACCAAATCGGTCGCCAAATCTATCGCCGCGTTCCCCGCGTTCTCTGCGGCCGCCACGTTCGCCGCGCTCACCACGTTCCCTGCGTTCTCCGCGCTCAAAGCGACCGCCACGTTCAGCAACGGAAGTGTCTAGCGGTTCCATTTTTGGGAACAACGGCTGCTCTTCTTGGCTCATATACGCCAAAGCGGCAGCAATATCCGTTATATCCAAGGCCTGTTCCATAGCCAGATTTTGTATCAAGTCTCGGAAGTTTTTTAAATCATCGCTCTGTTCCTGAACCATTTTTGTGATTTCTTCCTTGAATTTTGCCACTCTCTTATCGCTGATTTGTTCGCCTGTGGGCAAATTCATTTTTTCCATTTTTTGGCGAGTTTCTTTCTCTATCATCGAAAGCAGCCGGTTTTCTCTTGGAGTCACAAACAATATGGCATTGCCGTCTCTGCCAGCTCGTCCTGTGCGGCCTATGCGATGAACGTAAGATTCCGTGTCGTAGGGAATATCGTAGTTTAGAACGTGGGTTATTCTGTCTACATCCAAGCCTCGGGCTGCAACGTCGGTTGCAACAACAATGTCTATTTTGCCTTCTTTGAGGCGGTTCAAAGTGCGTTCCCTAAGGCTTTGCGCCAAGTCTCCTGAAAGCGGAACGGCGTTAAAGCCTCTAGCTTCCAAACGCTCCGCTACCTCGGCGGTAGCTTGCTTGGTGCGAACAAAAATAAGCATTCCCTCAAATTCTTCGTTTTCCAAAACTCTTGTAAGAGCCTCCATCTTTTGCTCTTGGCGAACTGGCAAATAGCGTTGGCGAATTTTTTCCACAGTCGCTGTTTTGCCTGCTATTCTTATGGTTTCATATTCGCCCAGATATTTGGCTACAATTTGCTGCACAGCGGTAGGCATGGTAGCACTGAATAAGGCTCTTTGAGCGTTCTCTGGCGTTGCTTCCAGAATGTATTCCACATCTTCCTCAAAACCCATGTCCAGCATCTCATCCGCCTCGTCTAGCACAATGGCCTGAGTATCAGAGAGGTCTATTGTTTTGCGTTTCAGATGGTCTATCAAGCGACCTGGCGTTGCTACTATAACTTGGGTATTGCGTTTCAGCGCGCGGAGCTGAATTCCCATGTCTTGCCCGCCGTAAACAGGCACAACGTTAAAATCCTTCATGGATGTGGAGTATTTTTTGATGGCTTCAGAAACCTGTATAGCCAGCTCTCTTGTGGGCGTTAAAACCAGCATTGATGGATTTTTGCCGCTAAAATCAATGCGAGAAAGCAACGGCAATGCGAATGCCGCTGTTTTGCCTGTTCCTGTTTGCGCCGTGCCAAGCATGTTTTTCCCCGACAAAAGCAAGGGTATCGTTTGCTCCTGTATAGGAGTTGGATTTTCATAGCCCGCCTTTTGAACGGCCTTCATTATATTTTGGGATAAGCCCAAATCAGCGAAAGTACACATAAGTCCTTGTGGATGAATTCTTAGGGGTATTAAGATAGAAAATTAAATTTTCAAATTCTAGAGCCTTGATGCAAGGGTCTGAGGCCTGGTTTTATGCATCAATAACTATTTGATTACGCCCATTGTTTTTTGCATTGTAAAGCGCTCTATCAGCCATATTATACAATTCATTAATATCATTTGAAGCACCGCATTCTGTTATATGTATTCCAATGCTTACAGTTATATTCGATGATACTTCTGATTTTTCGTGCGGCATTTTTAAGTCGTCTATCTTTTGTTTTATTTGCAAAGCATTTTTTTCTGCGTTGTTTGCTTTTTCTTCAAACCATAATAAGGAAAATTCCTCGCCTCCCACTCTGGCTGAATATACTTTCATGTCTTGTTGAAGAGTTTTAAGCACATCTCCTAATTTTTTAAGACATTCATCGCCCGCAAGATGACCGTAGTGATCGTTATATTCTTTAAAGAAATCTATATCCATAATAGCAATACACAGAAAATTGTCTGTTTGGCGGTAATTGGACAAGTATCTTTTAAAAGTGTCCAAAAAATCTCGGCGATTTTTAAGCTGGGTCAATTCATCAATAGTACTTTTATCAAAATAATGGTTTCGTTCATCTTCTAGTTTGTTTGCAGTCAATAACAATTCTTTATTTTGCTTTAATAGATCTAATCGAAGCGATT
>WRMM01000068.1 GCA_009777135.1 Candidatus Fibrimonadales bacterium | reverse complement strand
CAGAATTAGAAATTTATACGTAGAAAATTGGAGCTAACATCAAACACACGCCCTTGGGCAAATGCGAAATGGAAATAAAAAATGCCCGATATCCCAATTTTGCAATTGAACGCTAACCCTTAATCGTCATCGTCGTCATAGCGACATTCAAGCCACCATTCCAATTCGCCATCAGAAAGATCAGTGGTCATGAAATAATTGCCAACGTCACCGCCATCGCGATAACGAGCAACAACATTCCAGCCCTTTGAAAAATTCATATCGTAAGTATATTCTCCACCATAGTCATAAGTTTCAGTTCCAGTAATTTTTCCAGATTCTGAAAAGTAAAAAAGACGCGCTCGAACAATTTCATCCGACTTTATTAGATAAGGCCTAACATCGCAATTGCTTTTGTTTGGAATATTAGCATCAAAACGATTCAAATTCCCAATAACGCTGAGATTTTTTGGAACAACAGAAATTTGGCAATTCGTATCATTGCAAGATTCCCACTTCCATAACCATTTGCTATCTATCGGCAAATTCAATGATATTTGCCCATTTTGAATTTTGCCCACCGGAATGACATCGTATTCATCATCATCTTCATCTCCATAAGAACGAAGTTCTATATCACCATTGCCTTTGTATTCTTCTTTTTTTATTAAATTACCATAACCATCCCCCTCCACAAACCATACCTGCTTTGGCAAATCGGACAAATTTGAACCGCCTACAACACCGCCAGAGTCATCGCTAGAACAAGCGAAAAAAATGAATGCCATGGCTGCATAAGTAGCCGTTGATAAAAAATATTTGGTTTTCATGTTTTACTCCTTTTCAAAAAAAACATACAACAAATTTAAAACTATTTTCGCCGTTTGTCAATGGCAGGTCATCAAATTGTATAGTTAAAGTTGATTAATTCAAACTTAGATTTGCACCTCGCTTGTCCCAAAGCAAGCAAATTAGCATTGACTTTTAGCAAAAAGTGACAGGGACTTTTTGCAAAAAAGCGGGCGCGCTGCATGCGGAGTTGGTGGTAATGTGATCTGGTTCAGTTCAATCAACGCTATTGCGCAAAATTCCCAAAACTTGCTCCAATGCAAGTTCAGCGGTTTTTTCTGAATAAAGGGCACTTATCAAGTTGGAGCGGGCGGTTTGCATGTTGTTGTCGGCTGTTAGCAAATCGGTTATAGGCGC
This sequence comes from Candidatus Fibrimonadales bacterium, assembly GCA_009777135.1. Classification (GTDB taxonomy): domain Bacteria; phylum Fibrobacterota; class Fibrobacteria; order Fibrobacterales; family Fibrobacteraceae; genus Fibrimonas. Next base: position 7,298 of record WRMM01000068.1, on the reverse strand, counting down.
AACCTGCTCGCTGTATTCCAATTCTTTCATCACGTAATTTTCTTCGGCGAGTTTTGCGTTTTCCTTGTTGCGAAGAACCAGATTTTTAGCATTGAAAAGAGTGGATTTCGCAGATTCGTAAGTTGCCTGCAAAGCGAGTTTCTGTTTTTCAATGTCAATTTCAAGCTGCCTTTTTTGAATGCGGGCATGAGAGCGTTTTGCCCTGTTAGACATGCCGTCAAAAAGCGGAATAGTTACATTTATTCCAACAACGCCATCGTCAGAAAAATTTTCTTTGACATCGCCGAATGTTTCGCCGCCAGATTTTGTGCCATAAGTTGCAAAAGCTACAATATTGGGGTAAATTTCTTGGCGGGTTAAATCTATTTGCATATCTTGAAGCTTTGCCTGCTGCTCCATTCTTCTGAGCGTTACGGAACTCTGCAAAGGGTCTCCGCTTATTTCTTCGGAGCGTCTCAAATCTGGGCTGAGGCGGTCTGTTAATTGAATTTGCTCGCCCGGAACGCGTCCCATAATTTGCAAAAGAGCATCTTTTTGAGTTTGGATTTGAACTTTCAAATTGTCTATTTGCGTGCTCAGCGAAGCCAAGTTGATATCCATTGTGTTCAAATCGCTTTTTTTGACTATGCCCTGTTCCACCATTGCTGCAATAGCCTCTCTTGTTTTACTCAAATTAGCCTTTGACTTTTCCAAAACATCAAGGTTTTCTTCCATGTAAACAATAGTCCAATACTGCATTGATATTCCAAAAACTATGCCTTCTCTCAATTCCTGCTTGCCAATGGCATCTATTTCTTTCCCTTTTCTTGCCATTTTAATGCCTGTGATTGCCTGCGGCACATATAGAAATTGCCTTAGCGTTATATCGCCAGTCACTGCCCAGTTTATGGGATAGCTGAGCATGGCATTGTTTGGATCTAATGGAACTGCGCCGCCAGTTGCTAGAGTAGTAATCCATGCTGGATAATTAGGGACTATGGTAGGGTCGTTTGCAAATAAGTGCGTTGCTGTTCCGCTTGCGGTTAATTGCGGCAAATAACTGCGAAAAGCCGCGTTTACCTGCGCATCTATGCCCTCAGAGCCAAGTTCTGCTCTTTGAATATCCAAATTTCCTTTCAATCCCTCATCCAAAGCTTGTTTTAAGCCAAGGGGTGTGCCTGCAGCAACTGCAAAAACTACGGCAAAAGCCAAAAAACACAATATTTTTCTCATATCGCACAAAAATAAATAAAAATGGCCGTTTTTTTCAGCTTTTTTCAAATTTGCGGGGATTAAGAGGTTTTTTGGGGGGATAAACCGCCGTCAAACTTCGGCACTGCTCCGCAAAATGGGATTTTGGAGATTTGTTCTATTATTTTTGCATTGTCTATAACAATTTCGCTGTTAAAATCAACGCCTTCTGCCCAAGAAAATATAAAGCCCGTGATTTCGATGTTTTTTGATTTCAAGTAATCTATTGAAAGCAAAGTGTGATTTATTGTGCCAAGACCAGGTTGCGCAATAAGCAAAACCGGTAAGCCGGAGAGCTTTGCCAAATCTGCCATGTCAAAGTTTTGCGCTATTGGAACCCTTACGCCCCCAGCTCCTTCCATAAATATAAAATCATATTGCTTTTTTGCCGCAGCCAAAAAGCTCTTGATTGTTTTTTTCTCAAATTTAAGCTTTTCTTTTTCAAAAGCGAAATGCGGAGAGCTTGGGGTTTTCAAATTGTAGGAACAAGCCACGTCCTTATGCTTTGCCGTTTTTCTAACAAAAGCAATATCGGCGGGCTTTCCGCATTGAATTGGCTTGTAATACAAAAATTTTCCCTTTTTGCTCTTGAGAAACGAAAGCAAAAACGTGGTGGCGTATGTTTTTCCAACGCCCGTTCCTGTGCCTGCTATAAAAAGACCTTTTGACATAATAAAGAAAATAGTAATCGCTGAGATATTATAGTAAAGTGCTGATTAGAACAACCCTGTAAAACTTACGCTTTCCAACCTGAACCACAGCTTCATTGTCAATCATTAATTGCTCATTGAAATCAGAAACTATTCTGCCGCTTATTTTCACGCCGCTGTTCTGAATCATGCGGCGGGCTTCGCCCTTGCTTGCAAAAGCGCCTATAGAAATGAGCAAATCCAAAATGCCGTAATTGCCAGCGGCAAGCTTAACTTCTGGCGTGTCGCTTGGCAATTCATTGCCGCTGTGAATGGCTTTTTCTCTCTCTGCCGCCGCCTCCGCTGCTGCCGCATCGTAGTATTGAGAAACTATGTCAAGCGCAAGAACCCGCTTTGCCTGCAAAATATCTTTTTTTATCAAATCGCTAAATTCAGACTTTGGCTTGTCGGTCAAAAGCTCAAACCAGCTTTCAGTTAAATTGTCTGCAATGTTATAGACTTTGTGGAACATTGTGTCTGCGGTCTCGTTTATCCCAACATAATTCCCAAAAGACTTGCTCATTTTCTGTTCGCCATCCGTGCCTAGAAGTATGGGCATAAACAAGCCAATCTGCGGCTCCATGCCCTCGCGCTGCTGCAAATCTCTGCCACGCAAAACATTGAATTTCTGGTCTGTTCCGCCAAGTTCAACATCGCTTTTTATTTCAATGCTATCGTAACCCTGCATTAGAGGGTATAGAAATTCGTGCACGCTTATTTCTTGCGCATTTGTATAGCGTGTTTTAAAATCCTTTCTTTCCAGCATTTGCGCAACGGTTATGCTGCCGGCAAGTTCGGTGACTTTATTAAAAGACATTTTGGAAAACCAGTCGCCGTTGTAGCGAATTTCCGTTTTTTCTCTATTCACAATTTTGAAAAACTGCTCCTGATATTCCTTTGCATTCTCCATAACCTGTTCATGGCTAAGGCGCGGGCGCGTTGAGTTGCGGCCGCTTGGGTCTCCAATCATTGCGGTGTAATCGCCAACAATAAGAACAACCTGATGCCCCAAATCCTGAAACTGCCGCAGTTTTCTCATAACCACCGTATGCCCAAGATGTATGTCTGGAGCAGTCGGGTCAACGCCAAGCTTAATGCGCAGCGGAACGCCTGTGTCTATTGATTTCTGAATTTTTTTAGCTAATTCATTTTCCGGAACAACTTCTTGCACCCCACGCATAAGCACGGAGAGCTGCTCCTCCAAAGATGGCATTTTAAACATTGCGGTAAAATAGTAATTAACTCTTAATAATAATGCACGCAGCGCACGTAAGCCATATACAGACCTTTTGACCAGAAATTATTTCTAGCCTCTGTGTCTGAAGCAATTACGCTTACATAATCCGCTTCGGATTCATACTGCGTATCTGTCCACCAATAGCTGCTGCTGCCTTCTCCGCCAAAATTTAAACCTATATCAAAAGCATAGCCACCAGATAGTGCATTAAAATTGTAATTATCAGTTCCAACGCCATTGTGGCTCCAATCAGTCTTGGATTTAAGCCTGCCTCCAGCAATATTAGAACCGCCAGCATAATCAATCAAAGTTTTCCAATCTGATGTTTTTGGAACGCCAAACCCGACAGGGCATATACCTCCTCTTAAACCTGCTGGCTGATCACAGCCTTGTCTTGTGCCATTACAGCCCGCACCCAACCCTAATGCCGTTGCCCAATCATAAAGACGTCCATATTTTTCGCAATTTATCGAATTATTATCATGGCATTGGCTATTATCATAATCAGCCATCACTGGTATCCAATCCAAATTTTCTGCAAGCCATATTTGACCGCCTATTTGAACTGTTTCATATATTCGGTTTATTCTCAAATCTAATTTTTTTCCTGTAATAGCTCCATTTGGCTGGCATTCCATTCCAGGAAAAGGGTCTCTTATGTATTCTTCGCCCTCACCTTCTTGCCTGCATCTTAGCAAAGTGTTGTGAACGCAGGTTCCTCTAGTGCTTTCAATTTCGCATCTCGGATACAGCTGCCCCCCAAAGCAGCCAAATTGATAAGGATCGTATTCATTTTGCGCACCACATCTAGGATAAAGCTGGTCTTCATGGCAAAAACTTATTGCGCTGTCATATTCCGCTCCATTGCAGCAGCTCTGCCCTAGCCCGCAAACAGCATTTGAATTGCTAGATGTTGAATTGCTAGAAGGAGTGTCGCCGTTGCCAGAACTCGAAGAATTAGCCAAGCCTCCACTCGAGGAAGAAGAAACCGGGGGATTGCCATCAAGCTCTGAGACCCCAACTTCTCCGCAAGCAAAAAACAGCGATGCGAACATAACAATCAATAAACTAGACTTTCTCATAATAGTAAATATAGCAAAAAAAAGTTGAAGTAACTATACAATTTGATGACGGGGTATTGACAAATGGCAAAAATGGATGTATATTTGTTGTATATGCGTATAAAACCGGAGTTTTTATGAAATATTGTTTGTTATTTGCTGCGCTTGCATTGCTTATTTTGGCGTGCGGGGAAGTTGGCAGCGGAGGCGGCAGCGATTCAGACAGGCAAGCCTCATCCTCTAGCGTAGGACTGTCGTCTGGTCAGGCGAGCAGCAGCTCAAGCGAAAAAGAAGGCAAAGTTACTCCTTGTCCTTGGAATTTTGATCCGTTGCAGCAATTTTGCTTTGACGAAAGTCTTTACGATAGATGCGGCGGCGAGGAATATAATCCTAATACGAGATTTTGCTTTCAGAATAAATTTTATCTGAAATGCGGAGGCGAGGAATATGACCCTTTAATACAGTTTTGCTCTAGCGATGGCGAAACTTATTTGAGGTGCGGCGGCAAAGAACGAGATCCTAAAAATGAATTTTGCTTTGGCGGCAGTGTTGTCCCTATGTGCGCTGGTGAAAATTATAACCCCGATGAGGAATTTTGCATTGGGGATAAACTTTACCCTAAGTGCAATGGCAATGAATTTTTGCCCACTGAACAATTTTGTTTAAAAGCTAAACTTTACTCGATATGCAATGGCGATGATAAATATGACACTTCAGCCAAAACTTGCTGCGGAGGAGAATTATTGGAATTTGCAGGCAATGAATTTTGCTTTGAGGAGAGATCTTATTCAAAATGCGGCGGCGAAGCGTTTAATCTTAGGAATGAATTCTGCATTGAAGATAAACTTTACGCAAAGTGCAATGGCGAAGAGTATGACCCTTCAGAAAGATTTTGCTTTGATAATAAATTTTACTTATTATGCGGCGGCAAAGAATACAACCCCGTTAAAGAAACCTGTTTTGAAGGAAATCCTTATGCGAGATGCGGCAGCAAGGCAATCGACCCTGATGAAGAATTCTGTTTTGATGGCAATATTGTTTCTAAGTGCGCAGGTCAAAATTTTAATCCCGATGAAGAATTCTGCTTTAGAGGCAAGCTTGAACTGAAGTGCAACGGCAATGAATATAATCTTGACGAGCAAACTTGTTATAAAACACGGATTTATCCTATATGCGAAGGCAAAACGGTTCCTGAATATGATCCTGTTACACAAACTTGTTTTAACAATTCCCTTTATTTTATATGCGGAGAAAATGAAATTTCTCAAAACTCAAGTTGCAATCCAAAATTAGGGGTATGCAAAGATGAAACTTACGATGTTGCAAGGCAATTTTGCTATGAAGGCAGCGTATATGCCAAATGCGAAGGCAAAGGATACCCAGACTTTAATCCTTTAGAGCATTTCTGCGGCAGCGATAACGAAAGCGGTATTCCAATAGAAAAAATTCGGCCAATGTGCCGCACTCTTCCGTGCGGAGAATCTCTTATGGGCGCAACTATATATTGTCTCGAAACGTATGATGATATTAATTTAAGATGCGTAGGAGGAAACAAACTCGAACCAAGAGTTAATGAAACAAAGGTGCTGCCGGAAATCTGCGATGGCGAAGAATATTACCCTACAACGCATTTTTGCGAGAGCAATATTATTTACCCAATGTGCGGAAATTTAGAATTAAAGCCCGATGAATGTTGCAACGGAGTGAAATACAGCAAAGAGCAGCAATTCTGCTTTAGCGAACAGCTCTATCCAAATTGCGAAAAAGAACCTATAAATATAACTATTGATGGCAAAAAATATTCAATTGATTATCCTTACAATCCTCTTGATTCCGGCTGCTTTGGAAACCAGCTCTACGCCAACTGCACTAATTCAAATGCGCGCGGGCTATGCGCGCACAATAGCTTGCTCAGATGCCGCCAAGAAGGCAAAGACAACAGTTATATAAGAGACCCTTTACCTGGGATGAAGTGCATAAACGATATAGATGACCCCCGAGGCAATGTTGGCGCTATAGTCGGCAATACCGCATCAGGAATATCGGTTGCTCAAATAGGCCGCCAAATATGGATGGCAGAAAATGCGGATAATAATTTGTTTCATTCTTGGGCACTCGCAAACAATTTGCACGAAAGCTGCGACACTACCAATACCAGCGTTCCTGATACCACGGATTGGGGCAGACCTCGTATAGTTGAAAGATGCTCCGATCAAAGTTCATGCCTGCACTATAATAATTCTCATGACAATGATTATCGCACTCCCCCTTCTTCTATTAGCGGTTGCCAACAACCTCTTTTGCCTCTGGAAAGCGCATTGCCTGATAATAATGGCTCCAATTATCCCCTCTGTCGCATCACGCAGAATTATATTCCTCCTACCGTCGTCTATAGGGGCTGCACTCCTTCTTCAAGGTCAAGCCAAATCATACCTACTAACCGAGCTAGATGCCCACAGGGTTTTTACATGGCTAATGATGATGACTGGAAGGAGTTGATGGATTATGCAGGCGGAGTTGGTCTTGCCGGCGGCAGGCTTAAATCCCAAAGCGACTGGAGCAGTGATGGCAATGGAACGGACAATTTTGGATTCAATGCCAAACCGCACGGCTATCACGAAGGCATTTTGGCACCTATCGGCCATGTAGAGGAAGGTTTTAGAAGCATGTGGTGGTCAGAAAACTCAACGAAACTCACTGGAAGCTATTGGACCATTATTTCATCAGATACAGAGCTTAGAAATGCCTCCCAGATTAAAGGAGGAGTTTCAGGGCTAGATTTTAGAGCACAGGTTCGTTGTCTGTATTACTACAACAGGGGGAATTAATTTCGCTTAAAAACAGCGATTCTGTCAACATTTGTTTGCACGCCGGGCACAGGATGTGCTGAATAAATGTCTGAACCAGAATTCGCAAAATTAAAGAATTTACAGAATATATATATGCAACTTATTTAGCACATTCTGAAAATCCTGTAAATTCAGAGAATTCTGGTTCAGACAAAAGAAGCGAAACTTTGAAAGGCTACGAAATATTTGTATATATACATAAAGACCATGGACAGAGATTTGGCAATAGAGC
>WRMM01000067.1 GCA_009777135.1 Candidatus Fibrimonadales bacterium | reverse complement strand
AACCTGTCTTCGCTAACAAGCGCATTTATCAACGTAGACTTGCCCGCATTGGGCGCTCCGAAAAAAACAACGCGGGGCAACTCGTTGCTATTTTTTTTGAAACGTTTTTTTAATCCTTGTAAATTATTTAAAACGTTATGCAAGGACACCCCGCCCTTCGGGCACCCCTCTTGGAGAGGGGAAGTGCCTATATCCTCGGCAAAATCTACTTCTAGCTCCATTGATGCGGAAATTTCTTTTATGTTTTCTGTTAATGCTTTTATTTCTGCGGAAACTTCGCCGGTTAGCAATCTTTGGGCGTTAGCTAGGGTTTTTGAATTGCTTGCGGATAAAAGGTCGCCCAAGGCTTCGGCTTGGGTTAAGTCTATTTTTCCGTTTAAAAAAGCACGCTCCGTAAATTCGCCTCGCTCTGCCAAGCGCACATTCGGAACTTTGCAAATAGACTCAAGCAGTTTGCGAATTATAAAAGGATTCCCATGCGGAAACAATTCCAGAACATCTTCGCCAGTGTGGGAGTTTGGAGCAGGAAAATAAATAGCAATGAGTCTATCAATTTCATGCCCAAAAGCAACCGCTTTGGTTAAACTAGCAACCCTAGGCTTCATATCAAAGCTTGGCAAAATCGCTTTGCAAATATCCTGCGCAGCAAGCCCGCTAATGCGCACAACCGCTAAAGCGCTTACCCCAGGCGGAGTAGCCAAAGCAACTATAGTTGTCATGCTCATCGGGGAAATTTAGTAAATGCGATTAACTCTAGGATGCTGATTTACTTCGCTGGGGAGTGGCTAGTAGGGAGTGGGGAGTGGATTCTACTCCCTACTCCCCATTCCCTACTCCCAAGCATTGGTTAATCATTGCTTACCCTAGTCCTTATCTATTCCAAAAATTGCGTTTCCGGAACTGCGCAAATGGTCGCGGATCTTGCGGTAGGAACTTAGCATATTTGAATATGCGTCGTCAACTATGGGATCGGTTACATTTCCGCTGGAGGCGTTCCAGAAACTTGTTCTCATGGAACGTATAAATTCTTTTATGGCGGCAAAGCTAGCTTCGTGCTCATCTATCATCTGCTGGGTGCTGTGGCCGCCGTTTTCCAAAATTGGGAGTGATTTGCCAAAGGCTTCAGAAATCATGCTGTTCAATTTTATCAAATCTTGCCTTTGATAGTCCAGCAAATCAGTTTTATTTTTCAAAAGCCTGATACGCAGTTTTGCAACCTGAGCCATATAATCCGAAGCGCTTTCCAAGCTATCAAAAAGCCTTTCGTAAACAAAGATTTTTTGCTGATTGGCTTCTTTGCGCCCCACAAGGCTTGATAAAACCGATGCGAACTTGGCTTTTATTTTATCGAGATTCTTTTCCGTTTCAAAAATTTGCTCTATTTCAGGCAATTTTTCGTTGTTGCTCTCTATGCAGAGGTTCAAATTGCTTATTCCGATTGTGAGCTGTTCTCCCGTATAATTCAAAACTTTTTTTATGCGAGATTCTATTTCTATAAAATGAATATATGAGGATTCTTTGTGGTGGGTTTGCGTCATCATTGTGAGCAGGGCTTCCACTTCTTGCGCTTGCCCTTGCTGCTTTTCTTTGCGAAGCAGTTTTAGCTTTGTTAAAACCTTTGTTGCAATGCTGCTCTCTAAAAACCGCGCTATAAGCCGACAGGGAAGCAGGAATATCAAGGCATTGAAGATGTTGAATGCTGAATGCGTTGCCGCTATGCCAAAAACTATGCTTCTGGGGTCGTTTAGGTTTTCCATGCCAAAGAAGGTGCTTAGCCCCCATTCTACAGAAGAAACAAAGGGGGCGAATAAGGCTGTTATGTAAATTGCACCTGTGAGGTTGAACAGCGAGTGGAAGTATGCCGCTCGGCGAGCATTGTTGTTTGCGCCAAGCGAAGCCAAAAATGCAGTGACTGTTGTGCCTACATTTTCGCCCAAAACAAGGGCGGCGGCTGTTTTAAAATCTATTAGACCTTGCGTTGCAAGCACCATTGTTATGCCAATAGTTACGCTGCTGGATTGCACCATTACCGTTAGCAGGCAGCCTAGCGCAGCGCATTTCAAAACGTTCAGGTAGCTGTTGGCATGAAACAGGCTGAACATGGCCACAAAATCTGGGTTATCTTTGATTGGCTCCACGGCTTCTTTCATAAACAGCAGCCCCATGAACACGCAGCCAAGCCCCAGAAATCCGAGCGCAACATATTTTATGGTTTCTTTTTTGCAGAACACATATATAATTGCAGCTATACCTGCCAGCGGAAGCCCGTATTGGTCTATTTTTATGGTTAAAATCCAGGCTGTTATTGTGGTTCCAATGTTTGCGCCCATAATAACGCCAACCGCCTGCGCAAGGGTCATCAAGCCGCCATCCACAAAGCTGACCACCAAGACCGTTGTAATTGAGCTGGACTGTATTATGCCTGTTACCAAGGCTCCCATTCCAACTCCAAGCAGCCGGTTATTGGTAGCCATGCCTATAAGGGTTTTGAGTTTGCTGCCGGCAATTGTTTGCAGGCCTTCGGACAGGAACTTCATTCCCAAGAGAAAAATTCCAATGCCACCGGCCAAGGGAAGCAATATGTTTGCGTATTCTGCAATAAGGCTCATAAATCTCCGTAACAAAAACTTAACAGCATCGTAATGCTGAATTTAGAAAATCAAATTACATCCTTCTCCCTCTCTTTCTCCATCTCCTGCTCCTTCAGCCACGCTATTTCCTCGGCATCAGGCTCGGTTACATGATAAGAAAGACCGCCATCTACTCTGTCAACATGCTTTTCTTTTGCGTCTAATATAATTGTTTTCAAAAAAGCATCAACAAGCATGGCAAAAAGCAGCCAAAAAACTCCGCCAATTAAAATCGCTTTTATAAGAGCAAAACCAATCTGCTTAAATCCCAGCTCAGTCGCTAAAACCAAATCCATCAAAAGCACCGCCCAAAACACCACTATCACAATGGTCTTGGTAACCGCGCTTGTAATTTTTCTCAATTCCATTTCCAAGCCTCCATCACTTTACCAGCCACTCCGCAATTATTTCCTTTTCTGCGCTCACTATATTGTCTGGGCTTTGGCCGTTGCCTATGTAAGAGAGCGGAATTTCAAATTTTATTGGCAGCCAAAGCATAGCGCCCTGCTCGGAGGCTTCGTCTTGCTTTGTAAAAATTATGCGGTTCGCTTTCAGGGCGGCGTAAATCTCCGTAGATTTTTTCAAATCGCTGTCTCGCATGTTCAGCGGCAGAACAATATGCATTTCATCAGGGCGAATGGCATTGTGAAAGGCTTTTATATCTTCTTCGTGTTCCTTGTTTCCCAAACTGCGGCCTGCGGTATCAACCAAAACCAAAGATTTGTCTCTTAGCCTTTCAAAAACTTCTGGAACCTCTTCTGGGGAATAAATTCTCTCAAGCGCAATATCAGCGGCAGCGGCAAAAGCTTCCATTTGCTCCATTGCGCCCATGCGGCAGCAATCCGTGGTAACTATAGCAACATTCGGATTGCCTGTTATGGTGGCTCTGCCTGCCAGCTTTGATATAATTCCAGATTTTCCGGAGCCTGTGGGACCAATGAACATTTGCACCAAAGGCCTGCCTTTGCGAAGCCTTGGGCGCGGCGCTATGGAAATTCTGTTTGCCAAAGCTTTTTTCATTTGCTCTCTGATGGAAATTTCATCCCTTGAATTTGCGGAGCAAAGAATCATCACTTCTGCAAGCAAGTCTTGAACAATTTGAGCAGACAATCCATTTTTGGAAAGTTTGGCGACAATGGAGCTGAATTCTTTTGGTATTCTGTCTCGAACCACTCTAACGCCTTCTAAAAAATCATTTCTGGTTGCGGCAAAGTCTTCTCTTAGCCTTCTCACCTCTGCAAGGGTGTTCTCCATGCAATCAATAAGCTTATCGCTGTTTACTGGTTTGTTAGGTTCTGGCGCCGCTTTTTTTGGCGAGCTGTCTAAATTTCGCCATTCAACAGGTTTTATTCCCTTGCTGTTGTAAACTCCAAGTTTTTCTGTGTCTTTGCTTATGGCGCTTGGAGGAGGAGGCGCTTCTGCAATGTCGTCTAAAGTAACGGTTACTTCTACCTTTTCATTTGGATTTCTGGAACTTTTAAGTTCTTGCTGCTGCAATATAACGGCATCGGGACCAAGTTCCTCTTTTATGCGCTGAAAGGCTTCCGTAAAAGTGCCTGCTCTATATTTTTTAATCATGCGTTCCTAAAGTCTCCGCTACAGTTATGTTAACACCAGTGATAATTTCACTATAAGATAAAATTACTAAATTCGGGAAGTTGCTTTCAAGCAATTTCTTCAATGGAAAGCGTATATTAGGCGAGCAAACTATTATGGGCTGGTCGCCTGCCGCTTGAATTTTTGTTTGAATAATTTCCATCCGCTCTAAAATGCGCCCAACCAAATCTGGCCTTATCACTAGTCTTGGTCCTCTGTTTGTGGATTGAAGCGAGGCTTCCAGCATTTGCTCCAAATCCGGCGCAAGGGCTATAACCGACATTTGCCCATCGTTTACGTATGGCTTGCAAATTTGCCTTGTTAAGCCAAGCCGAACTTGCTCGTTTATTAGCACTGGGTCTTTTGAAATTTTTGCGGCATTTGCCATCAATTCCAAAATGCTTGCCAAATCTCTTATGGAAATTCTCTCCTGCAGCAACAGGCATAGAACCTGCTGTATTTCGCCGATAGAAAGCACTGGAGTGAGTTCTTCAACAACGGCTGGGCTGTTTCTTTTAACATTTTCAATCAGGGTTTTTACATCTTGCCTCATCAAAATTTCCGCAGCGTGGCGGCGAATAATTTCCGTCAAGTGCGTTGCCAAAACCGCAGGCAATTCAACCACGGTGTATCCGGCAAGCTCAGCGGCTTCCTTTTGGCTTTCCGTTATCCAGAGCGCTTCCAAATTAAACGCAGGTTCCCTTGTTTTTATGCCTGGTATGCGCTGGCTCACATTGCCTGGATTCATGGCAAGATAAGAACCCATCATCAATTCTCCCTTGCCAGCATCATTGCCTTTTATTTTAATTAAATACTCATTTGGCGAAAGCTGAATATTGTCTCTTATGCGTATGGGAGGAACTATCATCCCAAGCTCGCCAGCCATTTGCCTGCGCAGCATTGTTATTCTTTCCAGCAAATCACCGCCCTGATTCACATCCACCAGCGGAATTAAGCCATAGCCTATTTCGAGTTCCATCTGGTCAACCAGCAGGTAGTCTTCAATTTTTTCTTCTCTGGACGCAGCGGCAGATTCCTCTTCGGTTTTCTTTGCCAGCTCTGCATCTTCTTTTGCCTGCTTTTCTGGAATTCCAAATGCCATTCTGTAAGCAGTAAAGCCAAGGAGCAAAGCTATAGCCAAAAACGGAATTGTAGGCATGCCTGGAACAATGCCCAAAATCAGCATAACAAATGCCGATATAGCAAGGGCTTTGGCGCTTTGCGTAAACTGCGAAATTAATTCCGCACCTAAGTTACTCTTTGAAGCCGCTCTTGTAACTATTATACCAGAAGATGTTGAAATCATCAATGCGGGAATCTGGCTCACCAAGCCATCTCCAATGCTAAGCTTGGTAAAGAGTTCTATGGATTCGGCGGCTGTTCTGCCTTGCAGAACCATGCCCAAAATAAAACCGCCTATTATATTTATTGCTGTTATTATCAAGCCCGCTATGGCATCGCCTCTTACAAATTTTGAGGCACCGTCCATGGCTCCGTAAAAATCCGCTTCTCTTTGGATATCAGCGCGTCTTTGGCGCGCTTCTTCTTCTGTGACGTGGCCTGCATTCAAATCTGCGTCCACTGCCATCTGCTTTTGCGGCATTGCATCTAATGTGAATCTAGCGGCAACTTCTGCGATGCGCGTTGATCCTTTTGTTATAACTATAAACTGTATAATCACTATAATCAGGAATATTATAGTTCCAACTATTATATTGCCCGCTGTCACATAATTTCCAAACGCAGATATAACCTGCCCAGCATCGCCTTCTGCCAAAATAAGCCTAGTGGAAGCCACGTTCAAAGCAAGCCTGAACAGCGTTACCACCAATAGCAAACCAGGATAAACAGAAAAATCAAGCACATTGTCTATCACCATGCTTGTCATCAAAACAAGCAGGGCAATGCCTATCATAGCAGTTAGCAAAACATCCAAAAGCGTTTTATGCACGGGAATCACCATTAGCAGAACTATGCAAACAATGCCTAAAATTACCAAAGCATCGCGATGCTTTGTAAACGGATTATTATGCAAAAGATTTTTGGCAGATTCCAGGGATGGTGGCATACTACTCCACTTTCTGCAAGGTTTTCCCCAAATTAGGGAGTTTCAAGCCAGTGCCTTGAGCAATTGCCTTTCCAAGGCTATCCAAGCGAACAACTTTTCCAGCCTCTCTGTCTACAACCCATGCCCCTCCGTCTGCAACAAATGCGCTCACCGAAGCTGGCGATAAAAACCCGTCAACAGCCATTCCATCTATAACGGTCATGTTAAGGTCTATAACGTTGCCTCTGAATGGTCCCTTAAAGCGATAAACTTTTCCTCTTAAAATATCAGAAGCCCACACGCTACCGCCGCTTGCAGAAACAGAGCTTACAAAGCCAAAGTCTTTTATTTCTGCCAAAACATTTCCTGTGGTATCTATGGCTACTATCCTTGAACTGTCGGCTATCCACGCTATTCCGTTTATTGGATCCAAGCTAACCATGGAAGGACGATTCCAAACATTCGGCATAAATTTGGGTTCAATTTCTGTAGCCACATCCCTAATAAAACCCACCGTATCGCTTTGAGGAATTGCGAACCACACCAAGTCCCTTTGAAATTGGTTAACGGAAAGCCCTCTTATAGGGCCGTTCATATTATATTCCACAGCGGTAAGGCGAAGTTCATCGTTAGCAAGAGCAAAGCGACGCAGCCTAGCTTCAAACACGGTTGCAAGCTCGTCTTCTGCATCTGCAATCCATACGTGGCCACCTTCTACATCTATAGCTACTCCGGTTGGCGATTTAAATAAATCGTTGCTTTTGTACAATTGCTTTCCGTAGGTATCATAAATAGCAAAAGAATTTCCTAGCTGGTCTGCAATGAATAATTTTCCATTGTTTGAATTAACGGCTATATCGCTTATTGAATTAAACTCATTGCTTATTCTTGCAACTTCCACGCCAGAAGGCGAATACTTCACAATGTCTTTTTCCGATGCAGCCCAAACAGAACCAAATTCCGTATATACAATCAAATGCACTTTATAGAGCTTCTCCCCATAGCCACCGGAATCTTCTATTCTCAAGTATGATGAACTATCCGTAATTACTGAGTTTGGCACAGTCCATTTATAAACAAAAAGAGTATCATCCTCAATTTCTTTCTTGATATTGCCCATTTTTTCTGGCATTGTTATTATAGGAAAAAACGCTTTGTTAAAAGATTTTTCCAAAAGAAGCGTGATTTCCAATTGGTCGCCAGGATGGGCGGCTATGGTTAAAACAGAATCGCCAGACCTTTGAACCCCCTCAATCGTAATGTTTTTTATGCGTGGCAGAATATTTTTTACTTCTATTATAATAGGCAAGCTTTCCAAACCATCAACAATGGCAAAAACAGTGTCTCTGTAAAAATACGTTGAATCAACCCTCCAAGACTCTTCGCCAATTAAAACGCTATCTATTTTTACGAATGGCTTTGGCGGCGTTTCCCAGTAAAGATATGCGGTATCTGCTGTTATCAGATTTTTGGCATCCATAGCCTGCTTGCGATACGCTATGCGGGCACTCCCCGTTTTCCAGCTGATAATGCCTGCATCTTCCACCGGTTCTTTTAATTCAATCCAAACAGGAAAAATCCCGCCATTGTAATTTTTGCTGCCCCTGTGCGACTGCGGCTCCCACAACGGCGGTTTGCTTTCTCTTGAGCAGGAAAAGAGAAAAACAAGCAACATTGCCAAAAGCAGCAAAAATTTTGCTGAAATGAGACGCATGAAGTTAATGTAGAATTTTTCTACATTAACCTCGTGCGTTTAAACACAGTTTTTTTAATTTTATTAGCAGCCTGCGCAGGCTCTGCAGCCTCTTTTATGGGCATGGATGCTCTGGGAATGGAACCGGCGCCAAGAAATGCCGCAATTATAAGGGATGGATTTGCTCCGCAAAACCCGGCGGCAAGCGCTTTTGAAAATAGAACCAAATTTGGAACCTCAATCCAGTTTGAATTTGCAAATGCCCAAAAAGATAACGAAACAATACCCTTAAGCTCTTTTACAGTGCCATCAATTTCCATGGTTTTGCCACTTGGATTTTTAGGCGTTTTCAGCGTTGGATTGGAGCAAAAATACTTTTCAAACAATCGCTTGGAGCTTCTGGACACGGCTCTAAACTCAAATATCAAATTAGTATCCAGAATGGGCATTTATGAGCTTTTGCCAAGCTACTCCATAAGGCTTCCATTCTTTTTAAGCAATTTTTCCGTGGGAGCCTCTTACAGAATTCTCTTTGGAAACTCCTACTCAA
>WRMM01000066.1 GCA_009777135.1 Candidatus Fibrimonadales bacterium | reverse complement strand
ATACGTCTGTTATTGTTGAGGAAGGCGTTAATTGCCTGTTGGATAGGCTCGGCTCCTTGGAAACTGATTACACAAAATGGCGTAGGAATAATCTCTACGAGAATCTTTCGCTTTCAGAGCTTAACAAGAAGGCTGCGGAGTTTGCGAGAGATAGCGGCATGCCTTAGCTTTTCATTACCCAAACAGAACCCAGCAAAGGCATTGACGCTTGAGTTTTCCATGCGGGGGGTTAGCGTATAGTTATGCTGTCAAATGGATTTATAATTTTGAGCGAATTCTCTATGATTTGTCCGTGCTGCATGTCCTCGGAGTATATAATGTTGCAATTAGCTTCTAAAGCAGCTGCAACTATAATCCCATCAAATATTTGAAAATCATATCTCTTGACTAAATATTGGGCTAATTTAATTGTAGAAAAAACAACGGGCTGAACAGAGCATTTTTCTAGCCACAAAGAACATAAACTCATTAATTCTTGTTTTTCTATTTTAAAATTTCTCCTCATAACATTTAGATACTCAGCTATAACCTGCGAGGAAATTATAGGTTTTTCTTTGAAAAAACTTCTTGCTATCAATCTTTTATCTCCGCGGTCCAGGCTATGGTTATATATTAAGATATTGCTGTCCAATGCGATTTTATTCATAATTATTAGCTTCGCTTCGGTTAAATTTAAAATTATCAAAACTATATAGATGTTCATCAAAAATATCATCTATATTTTTGGACGTTTTGTAAAAAGGATAAACCAAAACTTCTACTTCCATTCCATAAAATTCAGCAGGAATAGACACAGTAGAATTTTCTTTGCTTGGCACCAAAACTTGTCTTAGCATATCACACCTCTTTTGTAGAAAATAGAAATTCTTGCGACTACTTAACCGCTAAAAACTATTATTAATGCATAATCAGCTATATTTGACCTGTTAGAGCTTTCAGTAGGGGCTTTCGCAAGAAATCATGTCCCAGCCAATGCAGCTCCACATGTCGCTTGTCCCATGTCCCATGCCCCCAGCGAAGTTAATCAGCACTTTTACTTTACTATTTTATACCAATGATTTCGTGCAGTAATACAAATCTTTTGAATGAATTGAAAAAACTTGTCAAGGCAAGTGAAAAAGGCGACTTAAACTTTGCTCTCAATGATGGCGGATCTTCTGGCGAAGAAGCGGAAATCGCAAGCCTGTTAAACAAGGTTATCAATAATTACCGAGCAGCCATAGAATACGACTTGATGAAATACAAGCTCACAAGCGATACGCTGGGCATTGCGCTTTGGGATATGAATGTTGTAAGCGAAGACCCAATTAACCTAAATAACAAGTTTACTTGGTCGCAGGAATTTCGCAATATGCTGGGGTTTGATGATGAGAGCGATTTTCCAAATGTATTGCACAGCTGGAGCGATCGGCTGCACCCAGAAGACAAAGAGAGAACGCTTAGCGCCTTTGCTGCCCACTTGAACGACCACACAGGGAAAACGCCTTACGACCTTGAATACCGACTAATGCTGAAAAACGGGCATTACAGAAACTTTCGCGCATTTGGAACCTCGCAGAGAGATGCTGAGGGCATTCCGTTCAGGGTGGCTGGCGCATTGGAAGACATAACCGAAAAAAAACGAATAGCCGAGACGCTCACATACCGCAAAAAACTGCTGGACGCACTGGATGAAATGGATATCATGCTCCTTTCGCATAAAAGCAAAACGTTTAACAATGTTATGAGCGATAGCTTAAAACCTATTGTTGATACCGCAGATTTAAGCAGAATTGTAATTTACAATATTGTAAACATTGAAGCAGAAAAACGCTTTGGACAAATATATAGCTGGGATAAAGCAGAAGGAGGAATGATTTCTCTGGATGAGAAACTGAAAATTTTGCCATATATCCCTGCAATTGAAAAATGGATAGTGATTTTGTCAAAGAACAGCTCCGTAAACATACATACCAGCATTATGTCTAAGGACGAAATTGCTTTTTTGAGCGCATACGGCGTAAAATCCATGTTGCTTACGCCTGTTTTTGTAAACAACAAGCTTTGGGGAGCTATTGCTTTTCAAGACCATATCAACGAACGGAATTTTGACAGCGATACCATCAACTTTCTAAGCTCTGCCGCGCGCTTGTGCGCCAATGCCATAATTAGGCACGAAAAAACTCAAAGCACAGAAAAAGCCATGGAAGCGCTTAAACACCGCGAAAGAATGACAAGCACGCTGAATAACGCTGCAGTTAAATTTCTTTCGCAAACAGATGATGCAACTGAAAACACAATGACCTCAGGCGTAAAGCTGATTGTTGGCATGGTGGATGTGGACAGATTTTCTCTGTGGCGAAACACTGCAATGCCAGATGGCTTGCACACTTCCCAAATTTACCGCTGGGACAAGGAGGCAGGCGGAACCACAACTCCAACTGCAGGTTTGGAAGATGTTACTTATGCCAAGCTTGCGCCACGTTGGGAAGGGCTTTTCAAATCCGATGAAACAATTAACAGCCCTGCAAGCCTCTTGCCCGAAGCCGCCATGCTAAAATCCTTTGGCGTTGTGTCTGCGTATGTAACACCGCTGTTTATCAACAACGAATTTTGGGGCTTTGCGCTTTTTGAAGACCGCCATAATGCACGTTATTTTGATTTGGAAAGCACCGAAATGATGCGTTCGGCAGCGCACTTGTGCGCAAATGCCATTATACGCACCGAGATGGAACGCGAAATAACAGAGGCAAATGAATTTAACCGCACCATAGCAGAAGCCAGCCCAATTTCGTATATATTATTTGATGAAAACTGGCAGGCAATTGACTGCAACAATGTAGCTACGCAAATTTTCGGCAGCCCAAGCAAGCAATATCTTCTAGATAACTATTGGGAAAAATTTTCGCCTGAGCTGCAGCCAGATGGGCAAAAATCACATGAAAAAATAAATACCGTTTTGGACAAAACATCTAACAAAGAGAGAGGTTTTTTTGAGTGGCATCATCAAACGCTTGACGGCGAACTGCTCCCTATGGAAAATACAATTACCCCGTTTACATTCAAGAACAAGAAATTTGCAATCTCATTCAAATATGATATGCGCAACATTAAAAAAATGATGAACAGCATACAGGAGCAAAGCAAAATACTCGCCTTCCAGTTAGAACAGCAAAAACTTGTGTCTGAAATTTCAAAAAACTTCATTTCATTTGGCGATACCCATGCGCTCATAAACAAAGCAATAAGCCAACTGGGAAAAAACTTCAATGTATCCAGAATGCTTATTTTGAGCGTGGATTATAACCTTGCCGATGTCAATATAGAATATCAATGGCGGGCAGACAGCAGCGTGCCCAAGTTTCAGAGCAAGCATAATTTTGACATTTTTGGCATTGTTACAGACATATTCCCAAAAAATTTATCTGAAGGCACTATGGCGCCTACCATTTCATGCGAAAATACTGCCGATGATAAAATATTCCATGCGCTGAAAATAATTAACTCAATTTCATTTATCTGCACGCCGCTTTATGTTGAAAGCAATTTATGGGGATTTATTATAGCAGAGAATTGCTTTGCGCCACGCAAATGGACAGAAGATGAAATATCATTTTTTTCAATGACTTCCAGCATAATATCGGGTGCGATTATGCGCAATATCTACGAAACAAAACTAAAAGAAACAATTATCAAGGTAACAAATCTAAGCAAGGCAAAAGATGAATTTTTGTCTAAAATAAGCCATGAAATCAGAACGCCCATGAATGCTATTTTGGGCATCACCGAAATTCAGCTGCTGAACGAAACGCTCCCGCAGGGAACAAGAGAAGGTTTGAGCATAATTTACAATTCGGGCGATTCGTTGCTTCGCATTATCAACGATTTGCTTGACCTATCCAAGATAGAGGCAAAAAAGCTGGAAATAATCCCCGCCAAATATGAAATTGCCAGTTTGATTAACGATACAACGCAGTTGAATATTATGCGAATTGAAAGCAAGCCTATTGAGTTCAAACTGGAAGTAAACGAAAACATTCCAACTGAACTTTTAGGCGATGAGCTTAGAATAAAGCAGGTATTGAACAACATACTCTCAAACGCATTCAAATATACAGACAGCGGAGAAGTTTTTATGTCTGTTGCCGCAGAAAAAAATGAAGATGAAAATTTCAATGTAATGCTGGTTTTTAGCATAAGCGATACAGGCCATGGCATGACAGAGGAACAGCTGCGCAAATTATTTGATGAATATTCACGTTTCAACTTGGCCAGCAACAATACTATTGAAGGCACGGGGCTGGGCATGACCATTACGCAAAGCTTGGTAAACCTTATGAGCGGCAGCATTTCTGCAGAAAGCGAACCAGGCAAAGGCTCCGTATTTACAGTTCGCTTGCCGCAAAAAAAAGTTGGAACCAAAGTTTTGGGCAAGGAATTGGCGGAAAATTTGCAAAAATTCCGTGTAAGCAGTTCTTCGCAAATTAAAAAAATCAAAATTATTCACGAACCAATGCCTTATGGCAAAGTTTTGGTTGTTGACGATGTAGAGTCTAATTTATATGTTGCCAAACATCTTTTAGACCCTTATGATTTGTCTCTTGAAATGGTTTCAAGCGGTTTTGAGGCTATTGATAAAATAAAAAGCGGCAAAGTTTATGATATTATATTTATGGACCACATGATGCCAAAAATGGATGGCATTGAGACGGTGAAAAAAATACGCGAGCTAGGCTACGCAAGCCCCATTATTGCGTTAACCGCAAATGCTGTTGCCGGGCAATCAGATATATTCTTGGAAAATGGCTTTGATGGTTTTATTTCCAAACCTGTAGATACTTATAGATTAAATCTCAAGCTTAACAAGTTAATCCGCGATAAGCAGCCACCCGAAATTCTTGCAGAGGCACGCAAACTAAAAAGCAAAAAAGTAAAATCAGACATACACAAAAATACCATGCTGCACTCAATATTTGTGCAAGATGCAAAAAAAACACTGCCAATTTTTGAATCTACGCTTAAAAATATAGAAGACATTTCAAGCAGTGATTTGCATTTGTTTGTTATCAAAGCCCACGCTATGAAAAGCGCTTTTGCCAATATTGGAGAGACAGCTCTTTCGCAATTTGCCTTTGCTTTGGAAAACGCCGGAAGGGAAGGGGATAAAAGCTTAATTAAAAAGCAAACGCAAAAATTGATTGATGCATTGCAGAGAATAATCAGCGAAATTGAAGCAAAAACGGAAACTGCAGCTACTTACGACGAAAATACGGACTACCTGCATGAGCAATTGAAAGCCATTAGCAAAGCCTGCGAAAATTACGATGCGCGAACCGCCAATGCCGCATTTGCAAACTTAAAGGAAATGCTATGGACTCGCGAAACCAAAACATTGCTAGACAAAATAGGCGAAAACCTTTTGCTAAGCGATTTTGATGAGGCAAATGCGGAGATATCCTTGTTCACCTCACGCTTTCCCACCCGCTAAGAACCCCGTTTTTAGACATAACAACTTGGTATAGCTGGCAGTAGCGGCTGCGGAAAATTCCTGCGCAGCACATTAGGTAATATTCCCACATTCTGTAAAAACGCTCGCCGTATTTTTCTTTGAAATTTGGCCAGGATGCGCGGAAATTTTCTTGCCAGGCCATAAGGGTTTTATCGTAATCAGCGCCAAAATTGTGCCAGTCTTCAAGCACAAAAAGCCCGTTCATGGCAGAACCCAGCTGTTCTGGAGATGGCAGAACGGAACCGGGGAAAATATATTTGGCAAGCCAGCGGTCGTTGCTGTGAGCAGACTTTGAATTGCCTATTGAATGCAATAAAAATATTCCATGCCTTTTTAAGCATTTGTGCGCAAGCTCAAACAATGTGCGGTAATTTTTTGGGCCAACGTGCTCGCACATGCCAATGCTTACAACTTTATCAAACTCGCCCGCAGCTTCTCTATAATCCTTTAAGTGGAAAATTATGGGCAAACCTTTGCTTTTTTCTTTGCAGTAGGCTATTTGCTCTGTGGAAATATTGTAAGCTTCAATGCTCACGCCGTAATTTTTTGCGGCAAATCTTGCAAAACCGCCCCATCCGCACCCAAGCTCCAAAACCTTTTCTCCAGGCTTCAGCTGCAGTTTTTTGCACACAAGATGGAGTTTGGCTTCTTGCGCTTCTGTCAAATTTTTTGCGCCATTGCCGTAATAAGCACAGGTATATTGCATATTTTTATCAAGCATGGCCTCATAAAAATCATTGCCTAAATTATAATGAATTTCTGCCACGTCAATGGATTTGGTTTTGGTTTGCGGGTTAAGAATCTTCGCTTTCACCAAATCGAAAAGCGGCAAATCTCGCAGGCGGATCTCTTTAGCCAAGTCTGCCCTTAAAACTCGGTCAAAAAATTGGTCAAGGGAGTCGCAGTCCCACCAGCCATCCATATACGCTTCGCCAAAGCCAAGAGTGCCTTCGGTTGCCACTCTTTCCCAAAGCTTTTTGTTATGGACTTTAATGTCCCAAGAATTTTTTCCGTCAATAATAACGCCAGCCTTTGCCAGCAAAGACGCTGCCCAATTTCTTAAATTAGCCATAGCAAGGTGTAAGATAGAAATTTTTTGGCACAATTTTTGCATTTACTCCTAATATGGATATACGGCTCAAAGATTTGATAGGCGTGGGTGTGGCATCGCTGCTGCTTTTTCCCGTGATTTTCTTTGCTGTTTTGCTTGCAACAGGCACGGCAAGGCTGGAAGTTGGCGGTTTGGACAATGAAACCAAAAGAAGAATCGCCGGTTATTTGGAAAGGAACTCGCCAGAACAGCAAGCTCAAGACTTGGAACAAAGCAAGCTTTACGAGGCAAATCGGCAAGCTGCGGTAGAATTGGATGAAAAACGAAGGCTGCTTCAAGAGGAAACAGCTCGTTTGGAGCTATTAAAATTGGAAACAAGCCAAAATTTGGCGCAAATCAGCCAAAATAGAGAAGCAATAGATAAAAGAGTGGGGGAGTCGCAAGTTCTCTCAGACCAAAAAATTGAGGAATTGGCACAGGTTTATGGCTCTATGAAGCCCGTTGAGGCAGCTCCCATTTTAATGAATTTGGATGATGATTCCATTGCGCGCATAATAAAGAGGGTTCCAGATGCCCGTACGCAAGGCAGGCTTTTGGCGGCAGTAGGCGCAATAAATACCCAAAGGGCTGCTTCGGTCACAAAAATTCTAGGTTGGAAGGAAAGAGGATTATGAACCCAATATCAATAATACCTGCGCCAGTAGCCGCCGAAATTTCGGGGGCTGGTTCTTTTTTTGGCTCATGCCAAATAGCGGCGAGCGGTTTTGA
The DNA here is from genome assembly GCA_009777135.1 of Candidatus Fibrimonadales bacterium. GTDB lineage: Bacteria > Fibrobacterota > Fibrobacteria > Fibrobacterales > Fibrobacteraceae > Fibrimonas. The sequence continues at coordinate 1,376 of WRMM01000066.1, read as the reverse complement.
AGACTTTCTTCAAGCATCGTGCGCAAATATAAACGATACAAGCGATTCTGCAGAAGGAGAATTGACGGAGCAATTTCTTCTTTTATTGAAAAGATTTAAAAACAACGAAGTTTTAACTGAAGAAGAGAAAGCCGAATTGACTAGCTTAGTAGATGAACGATATCTTCTTAGGCACAAAGAGGAGGAAAAGAAACCCGAAGCAGACACTGCAGATACTGTTATGCGCGGCACGGAGGAGTATATTAGAAGCTTGGCAAAAGAGATGGGAATTGAAAATCCGGAAGAGTTTGCTAAATTCAAAGAAATTGTCTCTGATTTGCTGGAAAATGGTTTGATTGCCTTTGGGGATGAATCTTCTTTTACCAAGGAAATTTTGAAAGAACTTTGGGAAAAAACGGAATTGCCTTCAATACCAGAAAAAGCCAAGCAAGAACCAGTTGAACAAGTTGAGCAAACTGAGCAAGTTGAATTGGCTAAATTGGGGAATGAGTATAATCCAGAAGCAATGGCTTATATCAATCGCTTGGCATTAGAAATGGGCGTTGATAGGGAAGAGTTCAGCAAGTTCTATGCATTAATGTTTGATTTAATGGACGAAGAGTTGATAACTCTGCAAGATTTGAAAGAGGCAGTAAAAGTTCTGCCAAAGGCAGAATCTTCTCCTGTTAAATTAGCTTTGGAAAGCATTTGGCAAAGCGTTAAAAATGAGGGCGACGTAAAAAGAGAAGTTGCAATAAAACTTGCTGAAGAAAAATTGAGCATTGAGCCAAAAATAAGCTCTGAGCTAAAATTAGAAGGCGAAAATAGCAAAAGCATAAAACAAAGCGTAAAACAAGAAACACAGCTAGAAACAAAGTTGGCAAAGCCGCAAACAACATCGCTGCCGCAAGCAACGCCAGCGCAGCCAGAAGTTAAAGCGGTTTGGGAAGGCGGCGCGCTGAAAATAGAAGTGGTTGATTCAAAAACAGGCGAAAAACTGCAAAGCGTTCAAACAAGCGGAAATATGCAGGAACGTATGCATGAGTACGAAGTTATTCGCCAAGTTGTTGCAAAAGCAAAATTTATCACAACGCCAACAGGCGAGCAGAAGCTTACAATACAGCTGCGCCCCGAGCATTTGGGGCAAGTGGATTTGCGCATAGTTTTGAACCGCGGCGAGATGCAAATTCACGCCAGAGTTGAAAGCGCAGTTGCTCAGCAGGCATTGGAAAGCCATATAGGGCTTTTGCGCGAAGGTTTGGAAAAACAGGGCATTGCTCTGGAACGTTTGGAAGTTTCAGTTGAGCAAAGAGACAGGCAAGACGCTTGGTCTTTGATGGAAAAACAGGAACAGCGCGAGCAAAAGCGCGGCAATCGCAAGCATAGGCAGGGCAGAG
>WRMM01000065.1 GCA_009777135.1 Candidatus Fibrimonadales bacterium | reverse complement strand
AGCGCAGCGGTAGAGTCTCTAGGGGCGGCTTGCTCCGTAAACATGACGCCTTCTCACAACCCAAGCGACTATAGCGGAATAAAATTCAACCCCGCGGACGGAGGCCCTGCAGGGCCGGAGATTACGGACAAAATAACCGATAATTCAAACGCAATGATGAAATCCCATGTTTGGGAAAAACTCGGCGAAATAAATTGGGAAATCATAGATCCTGTTAAGATTTACAAAGCCTTTTCTGAAAAGCAAGAAACAATAAATTACAGCAAAATTTTATCCCTGCTTTCAAAAGAAAGCATAGACTTGGTATGCGACCACGTTCATGGCTCAACAAGAGGCAGGCCAGCCGCATTGCTGAACAATCCGCAGTGCCTTATCAGCCTTCGCACAGAAAACGACCCTCTATTCGGCGGCGTTGCGCCGGAGCCATCCTCTAAAAACCTAGCAGAAGTAAAACAGATTTTGGATGCCAGCAAAAGCTGTTTTCGCCTTGGCGCAATTCTTGACCCTGACGGCGACCGCATTCGCTTTTACGACGGCACCAGAGAAATAGACATGAATAGTTTTGGGGCAATTGCCTTTCACTACATGGTAACTTGGCGAAAAAAGAAAGGCGTTTTGGCAAAGTCCGTTGCCACATCCAATTTCGCAAATATCATTGCAGAAAAACTTGGGATTCCTGTTATGGAAACTCCCGTTGGGTTTAAAAATTTCCGCCCCTGGCTAAAAAGAGATGCAAACCCCAAAGCGCTTATTGCATTTGAAGAATCAGACGGCATAACAGGCTTGAACAATACTCTGGAAAAAGATGCTATGTTCGGGCTTTTAATCGCATTGGAAATCATGGCTACAACAGGCAAAAACCTAGGCGAATATCTTGACCTTTTATATGCGGAATTTGGCCGCCTTTATCCTGAGCGTTCCGGCTTTGAAGTGGACAAATCTCTGGTTGGCGAACCGCTATTGGCGCGCGTTGCAGAAATAGCAAAATCCGTTCAGCCAGGAACAAAAATAGATATTGGCAAAAAAAGCAAAACTGTGCGCGAATTGCTAACAGTAGATGGCGTTAAAATAATCTTCGACGATGCTTCTTGGATATTGGTCCGCCCCAGCGGAACCGAACCCAAAGTTCGTATCTACGCCGAGTGCAGATTCCCAGAAGAAAAAGACGAAATGTTCAACGCAGCAAAGAATTTGTTCTTTCAATAACAACGCTGATTTAAACGCTTTGGGACATGGGACATGGGACATGAACAAGCGAGATACAAAATATCATATCCCAAGCAATGCAACTCAGCATGTCGCTTGTCCCATGTCCCAAGCGAACAAATCAGCGTTGCTAAATTACCTTGGCCGTTTTTTCGCAGGTTTTTTCCTAGGCGGTTCTTCGTAGTAATCATCGTCATCGTATTCTTCTACCACTCTGCGCTTTTTAGTGGGAGTTCTCTTTTTTGGAGGAGGCTCGTAATAATCATCTTCATCGTCGTAGTACTCTTCAACAGGTCTGCGTTTTTTTGTGGGAGCCTTTCTTCTAGGCTGCTCATAATAATCATCATCGTCATCATCATATTCTTCAACAACTCTTCTCTTTTTTTGAGCAGCTGCCGCCTTTCTTCTTCTCTCATCTTCTCTTTCTTGCTCAATTCTCTGCCTTTCTCTTTCCCGCACTGCAGCAATGGAATCGCTTCTCCTTTTTTCTACCCTTGCAATGGAATCATCAACTCGTTTTCTCTCTCTCTCTATGGAATCTGCTACTCTTTTTTGAGCGGCAGCTTCTTCCCTTGCAATATCAGCTTTATCAAAAGCGGTAGCCTCGGCTTTGATTATATCGCCCTCATATTTTGATACTCTGAACACCCTGCCCTGCTCAAAATTCCATGTTCTAGCTTGATTAAGAACCGGTGAACCAGCGGCAGCTTTGCCTGTCAAATTAAACCTTAAATTTGAAATTTTAACACGTTCATCATCCAAAAGCATCTGAAGGTCAAAAAGCCCGGCTTGATAATCCGTGCCGTCTGCAGCTTTTCCCGGCGCATCGTAATAGGCCAAAATCACAATTACATCTTCGCCTAAATCCGGGGTATTGTAACCTGCATTCGCAATTCCAGAAACTTCAAAAAACCAAGGCCTGTATTCAATAGTCATGGTGAATGGGCGGTCTTCGCCGGAAATTCTTCCGAAATTAACAAAACTGCCTGTAAATCCAGCAAAAGAAGGTTCTTTGGTATCCAACTTGGGAGCAACAGCCAATGATTTGACAGCCGGCGCAGGCGCTGGCGCTACTGTCCCTGTTTTGCCAGTCGCTTTAGGCGCAGCTTTAGCAGGAGCCTTTGCAGAGGTTCCCTTTTTCTTTGTAGCCTGCGCAAACGCAGAATTAACAAGCAAAATAGCTAAAAACAAAAGCAAATATTTTTTCATATAGGTAATGTAGAAATTTCTATATTACATCAAAGGGAGAAGTATATGCTGGAAACGGATATCAAAAAAATGAAAGAGCAATTGTTTTATAAGCTGAGCAATGCTGAGGATTTAGAGCTTCAGTGGGAAGCTAAGGCTTATAAAGATTGCATAAATATGCTGGACGCTGTCCTTAAAGCGAATGGTTTGCTAGATTAAAACAGGTATTGCCGTCTTTTTTAAGGCCGCAAAATTCTTCGTAATCAATAAGTTCCTTGATGCTCGGATCTTTTCCGCACATCGGACAGTTTTCGTCTTTTGAAATTTTAAGCTCATCAAAGCTTGCATCCCACGCATTGAACAAAAGCAAACGGCCTGTGAGCTGCTTCTGCTGAACGTTCTGCTTTCCTATTATTAACTTCAAAACCTCGTTTGCCATTATGCAGCCTATAACTCCAGGCAAAACCCCAAGCAATCCGCTGGTCATGCACGATTTAAGAGCCAGAGGCGCAGGCTCGGGATACAGGCATCGATAGCAAGGACCCTCTTTTGCATAAAAAACGCTCGCCTGCCCTTTCAACTCCGACACCGAGCCATAGACATAAGGTTTGCCCAAAAGAACGCAGGAATCATTCAATAAATAACGAGTTTGAAAATTATCGGAGCAATCAACTGCTATTTGATAATCCTTCAATATGTCCAAAGCGTTTTTGCTGGTTAGCGCAGCGTTATAGGTTATTATGTTCACAAGCGGGTTCATTTCTTTTAAACGCATGCTTATAACTTCGCTTTTCTGTTTGCCAATGTCTTTGGTTGTATAGGCAATCTGCCTTTGCAGATTAGACAAGTCCGCTTGGTCAAAATCTGCTATGCCTATAGTTCCAACTCCTGCCGCAGCCAAATACATAGCTGCTGGAGAGCCAAGCCCTCCAGCTCCAACTATCAGCACCTTAGCGTTTTTCAATTTTTCTTGCCCCTCAACGCCTATCTCCGAAAGCAACAGGTGGCGGCTGTATCGGGATATTTCTTCGGGGAGCAACACCCTCTAGTTCCCCAGCTTGCTCTGAGCATCTGTCAAATGCAAAGCATCTATAATTTCTTTCAAATCGCCTGCTACAATTTTATCTAAACTGTAAAGCGTTAAATTTATGCGATGGTCTGTCACCCTGTTTTGCGGAAAATTATAAGTGCGAATTTTATCGCTGCGGTCTCCTGTGCCAACAAGGCTCCTTCTTTCTGCAGATTCTTTTTTCTGCTTTTCCATAATTGCGTGGTCAAGCAAGCGAGAACGCAGGAGTTCAAGGGCTTTTGAGCGGTTTTGAATTTGGCTGCGCTCTGTTTGGCAAGCCACCACAACGCCGCTCGGAACATGCGTTATGCGAACCGCAGAATCCGTTTTGTTAACGTATTGACCGCCTGCTCCGCTGGCTCTATACACGTCAACCTTCAAATCTTCGGTGCGAATCTCAACATCAACTTCTTCTGCCTCTGGCATAACCGCAACCGTTGCCGCTGATGTATGCACGCGCCCTTGAGACTCGGTTTCTGGCACGCGCTGAACCCTGTGCGCGCCGCTTTCAAATTTCAAAACGCCGTAGGCATCGGTGCCACGAACAAAAAGGCAAATTTCCTTAAAACCGCCAACCGTTCCTTCGCTGATATCGGTGACCTCAACCTTAAAACCCTTGTTCTCCAAATACGCCCTGTACATTCTAAACAAATCGCCTGCAAAGAGAGAAGACTCATCGCCGCCTGTTCCGGCTCTTATTTCCAAAATGGCATTGCGATTATCAAATGGGTCTGGCGGAACCATCAAAATTTGCAGATTGCTTTCCATGCCTTCAATCTGTTTTTCCAAGGGACCAATTTCAGCTTTAGCCGCCTGAGCAAGCTCTGCATCGCTGCCGCCAAGAACTTCTTTCCATTCCTTTAAATCGCTGCAAAGCCGCAAGTACTCAGTGCCTGCGGAATATGTTTTTTCCAAGGCCTTAAAGCTTTTGTGCAGCTTTGTGAATTTTTCCGGGTCTGCGGCAATTTCGGGCCTTGAAAGCTCTTGCTCAAGTTCCTCGTAGCGCTCTAAAAATTTTTGAACTTTTTCTTGCATAGATTAAAACTTTATTTTAGAATAAATAACTGAATTTTTATTGAGATATGGTTTCAGCGTATTCCAAGACAAAAATACGCTCTGCTCCCCTACCGCATCGGGTCCTATCTTGTAAGCCGGATATAAAAATTCCAAACCACCGTTGACTATCCTCATGCTCAAAGGCACAAAGTCGCTTTCTTTCTGGGTGTAATTGTAATCCAAAAGCGAACGCAAATTTTGCGAGAGCAAAAACTCCTTTATTATCAAAGCCACAACATCTTTTTCCCAATTTTTAACAAATATGCTGCCAAGCTCTATTTTTTTGCCATCCGCAATTCTGTAAATGCCAACGCTGGTAACCAGCGCAATGCGCTCATCGTCTCTATGTTCATGCAGAGATGTTTCGTATTGCACAATGCTATGCAAAGGAAAAGACACCGCATCCGATAAAAAAAATACTTCCCTGCCCTTAACAAACTGGCTTAGGGCTGCAAGCGGTTCTTGATTCAAAAATTTTTCGCCAAATTTTTGCCTGATAAAATTTTTCTGCAATTCGCTCAAAGCAGCGGCATTTGGCAAAGCCACAGGATATGTGATGGAAAACTGCCCAGTTGAATCCAAAAACGTTGTGCTAAAGGAAATACCATTCCCTGCAAATGCGAGACCTATGGAAATGTATAATAAAAGTAGTTTCCTCATGCAGGGTAACTTAGAAATTTTCTAAGTTATCCGCAATGGCAAAAAATGACGTTTTGAAAATATATTCACAGGTTTTTTTATCTGAGGGTTTGGAAAATGCGCAGAAGGTTTATGCTAAACGCAGGCGGGAACATTTGAAAAATTTGGATTCTTTGTGCATTTATGCTTCGGTTCAAAGCGAAAACCATGACAGAATCTGCCAAAATCCTGAATTTTTGTACCTTACAGGCATAAATCAGAGCGGGCCTATTTTGGCGCTGGACCCGCTGGCAAAAAATGAAAACGAAAGAGAAATCTTATTTTTGCCAGAAAAAGACTCTAAAAAGGAATTTTGGAACGGAATAAGGCTTGGGCTGCCAGATGCGCATGTAAATGAAATAACTGGTTTTGAAACGATTTTGCCAATGAAGAAATTCAGCTCATGGTTCAAAAAACGAATTTTGAATTTAAAAACAAAACATATTTTTTCAAACGAAGCTATGAAACGTAGATTATTGCGTTGCAAGGCAAACGTAAAAGATGTTTCAAAAATTCATTTTGAGCAAAGGGTTGTTTTGGAGCGGGAGCGAATTGCTCTAGCAAAAAAAACGCAGGAAATTGCAAGAGACGCTTTTTTGAAAATTTTGCCGCGCATTTCCAAATACAAAAACGAGCGGGTTTTGTCTGCCGACCTTGAATGCTTTATGCTGCAGCGTACAGGCACGGGGCTTGCGTTTCCAAGCATTGTGGCTGCGGGGGAAAATGCCTGCACTCTTCACTACGCAAAAAAAGACTGCCCAATTGAAAAAGGAAATTTGATTCTCTTGGATTTTGGCTGCCGCTACAATGCTGTTTGCTGCGATATTTCTCGCACCATTCCTGCGAGCGGAAAATTCAACCCTTTGCAAAAACTGCTCTACAATATTGTTTTAGACACTCAAAAATTCCACGAAGAAAATGTTAAAGCTGGTTTAACCTTAAAAGAAATTGGCGAATTGGCATGGCTTTATTTGGAAAGAATTTTGGATGAGCGCTTTACAAAACGCGGCGGAAAAATGAAACGCCGCTACATTGGAAAACCGCATGGCATTAGCCATTTAATCGGGGACATTGTGCACGAGGGCGCTCAAAACAGGGATTATCTGAAAAAACCTTTAAGAGCCGGAATGCTTATTTCAAACGAACCGGGTATTTACGGCTATTTTGAGCTTGAAATAGACGGCGCTCTTTACAGCGAGCATATAGGCATTCGCATAGAAGATGATTTGCTGGTCACAGAAGACGGCTGCATAAATTTATCAGCAGAAATTCCTAAGATAATTGATGGTTAACTCAATGCTTGGGTATAGGGTTTGGGGTTTAGGGTATGGGCGAAGCAAAAATATGCCCTTTTTAGCGAATTTCATACCCCATACCCCAAAGCGGAGTTAATCAGCACTTTTACTAAAGACTTTGCTGATTAAAGCGTTGCTAAACTTGAGCCTCTGTTGTTTCTTTCGTAGCGGTATTCGCTGACCCAGCTCCATTCGGAGCGGAATTTTTGTTCTAAAATTTTGCGAATTGCTCCGCCGGATTTTTCTCCTATGCCATGGACAATTCTAATTCGCTTCCAATTATTTTTTTTAGCAAGTTCTAGTTCAAGCTCAACTTTGCAAAGCGCTTCTTCAACCCCAAGTTCATGCAAATCTATTTCCGCATCCGCTAAAATTTCTTTTGCCGAGATTTTTTTTCCTTTTTTCTTTATTTTTTTAACATGAACTTTCTTTGCAGGAGGATTTGCAGCGTCTTTGTCCCAGACGTTATTATTCTCTAGCCAAGCGATCTGCACATGTGAGGCATCCATTTTTGGAAAGTAGAAAATTCTACATTATCCCCATGGATGAATTTTCTAAACAGCAGCGCGCTATTGGCGGAGCTAGAGACGTAGAGGATATTTTGCGAAAAAAGCCCGGGCTTGTTCACCGCGTGCTTTTTAGGCTTAAAAGCGGGAACGCAAAATTGTATGAGCTGCAAAAGCTGGCGCAGCAGGTAAATGTGCATGTTCAGCAGGTTGAAGAGAGGATTTTGGATAAATTGACCAAGAGGCACAACGGCGTTGTTGCTCTTTGCCATGAGAAGCCGGTTTTGCCTTGGAACGATACCAGAAAAATTCTGCTTGAGGCAAAGCAAAGCGATATTCCTTGCAAGGCAGTGGTTGCCGCGAATTTGGAAGACCCTCATAATCTAGGTGCCTGCATTCGTTCTTCGCTTGCGCTAGGCGTTCGTCTTATGCTGCTTCCGGCAAAAGGTTCTTGCGGCCTTACTCCGACCGTTGAGCGCTGCTCGGCTGGCGCTTTGGAAAAAATGGATATTTGCCGCCCGGGCAATCTTGAGTTTGCTTTGAAGGAGCTTAAAGAGGCAGGTTATCAAATTGTTGGCTTGGACGGGAATTCCGAGACTTCCATTGTGGATTTTAAATTTTCAAAGCATTTGGTTATGGCTATAGGCGGCGAGGACAAGGGTCTTCCACCGTATATAAGAAAATTCTGCGATTCCGTGCTGAAAATCCCCATGTCTCCAGAGGCTCATTCTTACAATACAAGCGTAGCTTTGTCGCTTGGGTTGTATAATTCTTTTGTGTGAGCGATTCAAAAACTCCGCGCAATCATAAATCTGTCTGGCAGAACAATAAAAGAATACTTGCTTTCTTTTTGCGTAAAATGCCCAGCCACTGTTTTGCCTATCGCATAGCCAAAAAAAGCGCCTGCCCAACCATCTGAAAGCCAGTGTATGGTTGTTGAAACGCCCAAGCCCATATAAATGGCATAGCCATATAAACCCACCGCAAGCGGAATATTGTCTGGATAAAATTCCGTAAGCGTTGCTGCCATTGCCCAAGCCGCAGAAGTGTGCCCGCTGGGCCAGCCGTCAAAAGGAATGCGTTCCAAAAAACCGAACTTAAAATCTCTGCTGAAATCTTCTTCCCTGTATTGCCTGTCATCACCCCAGATATGCGGTTCCTGGCGGCTTGTAAATGCCTTTATTCCTGTTGTTAGCGTTGTTGAAATTATTACCGACTGCGCAGCGGCAATGCCTGCGGTTTGCAGTTTAAAATCCTCTTGACTGCGCCCTATTCCGTATAGCGAAAGCGGCAAAATTACAGGAACAAGAGCACCACTCATAACAGCAGGCATTCCGGCATAAACAACAGGTTTATTGTTATACGCAAATTGCCGCCACTCCCAATCAACATCCGTTTGAACAATAAAATAAGTGCCAGCAACCATAAATGCCGAGTTAAGCCCGTAATTATAAATAAAAGTTTTGCCTGAGTTCAGAAAAATTCCATCAAAAACATCTAAAAACGGAACGGGTTCGTATTCATTTTCTGCTTTTGGCATAGTGAAAAGAAGAAAGAGAAGTATTGCAATTTTGCGCATAGTTTTAATTTAGTAAATGCTTAACTTGCTTTAAATATAACCCCCGCCCCGGGAGGAAAATTGGACGATGGTTTTCCACAGTGTCCAAAAAGTGTCTAAACACTGTCTAAACACTTTTTGGACACTTTAAAACAGCGAATTTGAGCGAATTTCAGCGTTTTTTGCTTGGCACGACTTTTGCCGTATATAAGGCATGGAAAAAGCCAAAACAAACCGAAAGTACAAAGACAGCGTTTTCACAAAGCTATT
>WRMM01000064.1 GCA_009777135.1 Candidatus Fibrimonadales bacterium | reverse complement strand
CGGGCTAACAGACACAATCCAAGTTTTGGTGGAGCAAAGCTACATTCAGATGGGAGATTACTCGCATAAAATATATGTCGTGGATACCGCTAAAGTTAATGCTGATAGAATTAACCACCCCCCTATTACTCATATCATAGCTCCTGGAAGCTATGAAAGCAGAAGCTATAGCCAGCCTCTTATAGTGGATAAAACTAAATTCACAATGGGGGATGCTCAATACTATTTCAATCTTAATTCTGTTGCAGAAATCATAAACGAAAAAAGCCTGGAACCGCATAAAGGCGAAAAACTTGAAGATTCCAAACTTCCGTTTGTAAACCACAATGACTTTGCGTGGCGCATTGCAAATGAGCGTTCCAAAAAAGAAGGCTTGGATACCGTATATTACAAAGACACCTTCGGTAGGCTTCAGCTAGATACATCAGCTTCAGGTTATCGTGTGCCTTTCAAGGATGAATGGTTCTTTTTAATGCGCGCAGGTGCTTCCACTAGCTTTTTTTGGGGTGATGAAAGCACGCACTTTATAAAAGAAGACGTGCTTAAAATTTCTCGCTATGCTTGGATAAACCCTAATAGTCCACCGCCTCATGAGTTGAAACCTGTTGCCCAACTGCTTCCTAATGGATTTGGGCTTTATGACATGGTAGGTATTGCTACTGAATTTTGTGACCAAGGTCCTGAAAGTTTTCTCATGTGTAGTGGTTTTGGGGGGATATTGAGAGGCAGTCGCTACGAAAGCTTCCGCCTCCTCCGCAAAACGCCAAACCTGCACAAACTGGAGAAGTTTTAGGAGGCAGCATGATTCAGCAAAGCGCCAAATGACTTTATGTGGGTTGTTAAGCCTCCAAATTGGTGATATCTAGTGCCTCAAAAAAATCAACTACCCCGTATATAGAGGCAGCAAAAAAATAGTTTATAATCCATAGCAGTTATCCCTTGACAACTCGCTTTTTTTTTTCTATATTTATAAGTTCAAAATTTTGAGGTTTTTATGTCCAAACTAAACATAGAGGCAATACATCAAGAAAATAAAAAGAAAGATGCCTTTGATTTCCGCGCTGGCGATACCGTTACGGTTAACGTCAAAATTATGGAAAAGACCGCCGACGGCAAGTCAAAAAGCCGTATTCAGCCATTTAAGGGCGTGGTTATACAGCGCAAAGGCACTGGCGTAAGCTCCTCCGTAACCGTTCGCAAAATTTCAAATGGCGTTGGCGTTGAGCGTATTTTCCAAATGCATTCCCCACTAATAGACTCCATTGCTATTGACGCCCACGGCAAAGTACGCCAAGCCCGCATATTCTATATGCGCAACCTGCGCGGCAAAGCTGCCCGAATTGCAGAACGCAAGGTCAATGCGCCAGCAGCGACTACGGCAACGGCTCCAGAAGCAAGTCCCGCTGGCTCAGAATAGGCTCGCTAACCGGCCACTTTATCCCGATATTCGGGGAGTTCCAGGCAAAGCCTGCCTCCTCGGCTCCGTTGTAAACCGAGCTGCATTTATACTGAACCTCAGCAACGTCGCTGAGCACGCAGAAGCCGTGCGCAAATCCAATGGGAATGTAAAGAAACTTCTTATTTTCTTCGCTAAGCTCCAGCGCAAACCATTTGCCAAAAGTCGGGCTATCTTTGCGAATATCAACCGCCACATCCCAAATTTTGCCAAGCGTGCAGCGAACAAGCTTCACCTGCCCAGGTTTTTTCTGGTAATGCAGCCCTCTCAGCGTATTTTTCACTGAACGGCTATGATTATCCTGAACAAAAATAGTGTCTATGCCAAACGCTTTGAACTTTTCAGCATTATAAGACTCATAAAACCACCCCCGAGAATCCGGATATACACTCGGTTCAATGATTAGAAGGCCTTCTATTTCGGTTTTTATTATTTGCATACTTTTTTCCTTAGTTGAGAGTTGAGAATTGAGAGTTGAGAGTTATTAAAGCAAATATTAAACGCATTAATTTTGATTTTAAAGGCATTATGTATGAAGTAACTCTCAACTCTCAATTCTCAACTCTCAACTCTCAACTAAACATCAAATTTGCCACCCTAAATATCTTCCAATTCCTTCTGTATTCCAGGCAAAATTTCAAATTCTTCGTGGTGAAGGGCGCTTATTTTTTGGCATAGCAAGGCTAGGTTTTTGGAGTCTTTTGAGTTAGGCTGCTTGGTTTCGTTTATGCTTTCTAAAATGGAAACCATTTTTTCAATATCTTGCTGGTGAGGGTATGCGTGCATAAAACGGCGGAATGAATTTATGCCGGCTTTGAAGTTTTCCAAGTCGTTTTCTTCTATGGCATACATTAGTTTTGGCAAAATCTGAGCACCCAGCAGTTCAAGCAAGTTTCCTTTGTAGTCGCTTAGCTCCCCGTCTAGGGATATGGCAAAGTTTTGGTTTGATTCAATAGCTTTTGGTTCGGATTTTCCGCCGTCTATTTCTGCCAAGAGCAGGTCTATCTCCTTTTCTTTTTCCAATTCGGACTGCTCTTTGTATTTTGACTGGTAGAGTATGGGAAAGCCTGTTAAAAATAAATGCGCACTGCCCAAGGATGAGAATTCGCCTAAAAAGTAAATATCGCATTCTTCGTTTAATAAAATTTCTTCTGACTGGAATGGGACAAGCTGGGCAGGCACTGGGAAAAAATCGCCCATTCTGCTATTTTTCTGCGGTATAATGCTCACGCTTATTTTCTTTGATTTGTCCATATTATCCCTTATATCATCATCTTCTAGTATGTGCTTTAAAATTTCTTGCAAGCCTTTGGGCAAAGTTTGCTGCAAATTGTTGCGAAAAGACTCAAAATCCGGATGCTTTGAATAATCACCCTGTATAGCCAAGATCCCATCCGGGCTTACAAGGGCGTCAAAAGGCGTTTCGTCTCCGCTGCCAGGCGCAGGCTTTGGAACTTTAACATATCCTATAACTCTTCCGCAGAGTTTGTTTTCGTTGCCTTTTTTTTGAATTATTCCGAACACATGGGTAATATAGAAAAAGGGAGAACTTCCACTCCTCACGGTGCGGAGGCTTTATTAACCTGCTGCCTCTTAACCTTGCTAAGCGTGCTGTAAAGAAAGCGATCTTTTTTCTCTCGGAAAAATAAACTGTCTGGCACTATGTATTCGGTGGCTTGAGTTTTGAGGCGGGCTGTGTCCATTTGAATTTTCCAGTAATGAACAATCATAAACCCCATTATCAAAGAGAAAAGCCACATAACGGATATAGCCATGGCATCCAGCTGGTACAGAAAATAAATGAGAATGGTGAAAATAATGCCGAAAATGCCTGTGAATAAACCCCTGTATTTCCAAGCCTTGAGCGAGTCTATCGGCAATCTGCCAACTAAACGGCCGGTTTGGCCATTCATCATAAAAAGATAATTTTCTTTTTTATACTTGGTATTAAGCACCCATACCGGAAAAAACGCATAGCTAACTTTGCCGCTTTTAACATCAACAGCTGAGCTTTCGGTTCTCACAGAACTGTAGCCCGTAACCGTGCGGGCAAACTCGCTTTCCATTGTGGTTTTAATTCTCTGCCCAGCCCTACCCTTGCAGTTTTCCGCCGTAACGTCGTATTTTTCTGCAACATAGCCCGCAAGAAAGGAAGTGTGAAAATCCTTCATCTGAGCATAGTCAAAAGGCTCTATGGCATCCATATAGCTATCGTCCATTTTCTCGGATCCATCAACGGGTATCTTTTCAAAGGCCATGCTGCCATCTCGAACCACGGAATAAAAATCAGTTTTTGTATAGTTGTAATTGCTATCGCTCCAAGTTTTTACTTTGTTTGCCTTGTAACATATATGCCCGTGAGCCTGCGCATCAAAAAGCCAAAATGGAACATAAAGACCTTGCACGCAGCTTATGTTGTTATCTTCAATAAAATAATCCGGAAGAAGCCGTTTTCCCTTGCAAAAATTTTTCAGGGCATCCATGGCGTTATTTTTTTCCAATTTAAAAGGAATAAGATAATCGGGTTTCAGCAATCCGCTTAAACGTTTGCTGACAATTTGCGCATTTCCGCAGCATGGGCAAACCATTGCCGCTGTGTTTTGGTCACCCAAAAGCTCCGCTCCGCAAGAAGGGCAAGCACCCGAAGAAAGTTCGTCAAGCTCAGGATTTTCCCAAGGCTTGCCAGCCTGTTCCGCAGACCATCCAAAATTATCCTGCGCCGAGGTCCCAATCTCTTTTTGGTATTCCTCCAAAGCTTCAATTTCAAATTCCGTATCGCAGTAGGGGCATTTCATCTTTTGAGAAGAACTATCAAACTTAACCGCTCCGCTGCAATTGGGGCATTTGTATTCTTTTATGTCCATAAAAACTCCTGTGGCTGTTATATTATTTTATATCCGGCATCCAACGCTTTATAGCCCGATATTCTTTGCTTTTCAATTTATCCTTCCAAAACGAATCGCCGGTCATTTTTGCCAAATGCGCAACTGCGCACCAATAGCGGATGCTGTTGGGTGCCCTTTTTGCATAAATCTGCTCGCTTTGCTTGAATAATTCAATCGCTTCTTCTTTTTTGCCGGTTTTGAAAAGCATTTCCGCTCTTGTTTGCAAAAGCACAGGATGCTCAGGATAGCGCATCAGCATTTTATTTGTTAAATCCAAGGCTTCAGCATATCTTTTTTCTCTATCAAAAATCCATATAAGAGAACTCCCAAAAATAGGGGAAAACGTTTTGCTTTGTTCAAATCCCTTTTTCAAATCTTCCAAATTAGCTTTGTTAAAAGGAGCGTAATAGGCATATACCGCATAAAAAGCCTTTGAATCATCGTCTTTGCGCTCCGCAAACATTTGCGCTGCGCTCCGCGCTTCTATTATGCCCTTAAAGCTAAAAGTATTGCTTTTTCTGTCGCTTACCAAAGCTACTTCGTAACGGCGAAGCGGCTCCCAAAAATTGCTAGCTTTGCATTTTTCTAAAACAGACAAAGCATTTATTAAATCCAGAGTATCACCAAAATCATCAAAGCGGCTAAAAAGCGCCATCCCTCTTATCACGCAAGCACTGGAATCCTCTTCCGGAATTTTAGCAATCTCGCTAAACGCCTTATCATATTCCGTCCTATACGCATATTCCAAAGCCTTTTCAGCAGAAGCAAAAACATTCTGAACACCGATAAGCAAGATAAACCAAATTAAAAATTTATAACTCTCAACTCTCAACTCTCAACTCTCAACTAATAACCAAAAGATGATTTTTTATTCTGAAACTAAAAGTAGAAAAAAATGCTTTAAAATTTGCTCTCTTTTTTTCTTTTTCATTTTTTACCCATCCGTCTATGTGAACATTCCTGCCCTTTCTTCTTATTTTTATAAAATGGTCGCTTGCATTTATGGTTTTTACCGTTTTTATATCCGAGCGCATTCTAACATTTAAATTTGCTTTTTTAATGGGAAGCTTTTGCAAAACCTTGTAAATTTCTTTTGGGGTATCCTTTACGGAATAAAATCCCATAATATATATTTCATGGTTTTTCAATTCAATATAGCTATTGCAAAGGCATATTCCTTTCCTTATCAATTCCTTGTACACATCATTTGGGCTTATATTTTCTTTTTCCAAAAATACATGCATAATAGAACAGCGAGCCTGCGGAATGGAAGCGATTATTTTTGAAAGTTCGCACACAGCGGCAAAATTTGCAACTATGCATTTTACATATAAAACTTTTGCGCGTGAAACAATTTGCAGATTATGCGAATAAGGCAAATCTCTGCAGCGCCACTTTGCATTCTGTTCCAAAACTTTGTCCGTTAAATAATGATTGTCTTTTTCAAAACAGCA
This sequence comes from Candidatus Fibrimonadales bacterium, assembly GCA_009777135.1. GTDB lineage: Bacteria > Fibrobacterota > Fibrobacteria > Fibrobacterales > Fibrobacteraceae > Fibrimonas. Next base: position 3,099 of record WRMM01000064.1, on the reverse strand, counting down.
CCGAACAATATTCCCATCTTCAAATTTAACAAAAATGGCCTGTTCGCCGTTAAATTCCAAACCGGCAACCTTGCCTGCAAGCTTTGTTTCCGTATGGTAAATTTGGTCCCCTATGCGAGCATTCGCGGCATTTTGCGGAAATATTCTGTAAAAAACATTTGAATCTTTATTGCATGGAGGCATAATATCAAGCTGAATTTCAATTTTTTCTTTATTCTGATTTCTGAGCATGATTTGCGGCAATGAACCGGAAATTCTATTTACGCCTTCAACAAAACACAAACCTTCTGTTGGGTGAAAAACCGTATCTCCTGCTTCCAAAATTGCCATTCCCCAAATTTTGCAAAGCTCAAGCGTTGGCTCTTCTTGAAGCTCCGCAAATTCGTTGGTAGCATAAATCACTGCATTGCCGCATCCTTCGCATTTGCAAAACAAAGGCTTATTGGGCGGAATATCGCCTTTGCCATAATTCTTATCATATTTCTCTTGAGAAAATATTTTAAAATTTTTTATTTGATTGCAGTTTGCGCAAAATAATTCACTATCAAAAAAAAATGTTGGAAATAGCAAAGCATCAGAAGACACGGCGTAACCTGAAAATACATTCTTCTTTGCCAAGGCATTCCAAAATTTCCCAAAGCCCTGGGCCTGCGCCAACGCCGCTCACCGCAAGCCTTGCTGGTTGAGCTAACGCCCCAAGCTTGATTTCGCTGCTCTCGCAAACTTTAGCGAATGCCAATTCAATGTTTTTTACATCAAAATCTTCAATCTTTTCCAGCTCCTTTGCAACCAGCTCTATATGCTTAGGGCTTTGCTCAGTCCAATACTTTGTATATGCTTTTTCGTCTTCGCATTTTTCTGGACGTTCAAAAAAATATTTTGACATCGCAGAAAGCTCTGTTGTGAATTTCAAGCGAGGTTTTAACAAAGCGGCAACTTTCAGAACTTTTTCATCTTGCTCCGCAGGGTAGAGTTTTTTCAATTCATCTGCAAACAAAGAATCCGAGAGCAGCCTGATGTGCATTCCGTTCATCCATTCCAGTTTTTTTTCGTCAAAAGAAACCGCCTTAGGCTGAATACGTTCCAGAGAAAAAGCCCCTATCATTTCTTCAAGGTTCATCACTTCTCTATCGTCTCCGGGGCTCCAGCCTAAAAGAGAAAGGTAGTTCACCAAAGCATGAGGCAAATAACCCAAATCCCTGAAGTCCCCTACGGATGCGGCTCCTTTGCGCTTTGAAAGCTTTCCTCCGCCAGGCGCCAAAATCACGGGCAGGTGGCAAAAAAACGGAGTTTCCCAGCCAAAGGCGTTGTATAGCAGAACATGTTTTGGAGTGCTGCTTATCCACTCATCGCCCCTCAGCACGTGGCTCGTTTGCATATAGTGGTCGTCCACAACGCTTGCCAGATGGTAGGTCGGGAATTTATCTCTCTTTAAAATAACAAGGTCATCTAAGTCTTTGTTCGGGGTTTCAATCTCGCCTCTTATTAAATCGTTGAATTTTGTTGAGCCGTTTAATGGAGCCTTGAATCTTACAACGAATTTTTCGCTTTCTATTCTTTTTTGAGCCTCCACCAGTGGCAAGTCTCTGCAATGGCGGTCATAGCCATGTTCAAGAGTTTGCAGGCGTTCTTCTGTGCAAAAGCAATAGTAGGCATGTCCCTTGTCTATTAGCTGTTCCGCTGCTTTGCCGTAAATTTCCAGACGTTCGCTTTGAAAAAACGGGCCTTCGTCCCATTCCAAACCCAGCCATTTAAGGTCTCGCAATAAGTCTTTCAGGGCTTCTTCGTTGTATCTTTTGCGGTCGGTATCTTCTATTCGCAGGTAAAAAGTTCCGCCAACGGCTTTTGCAAAGAGATAATTGTAAATAGCGGTTCGCGCGCCGCCAACATGCAAATAACCTGTTGGACTTGGCGCAAAACGAACTCTAACAGGCTTTGTTTCTTGCGTCATTTTATTGCGGTTGAAAGGACTTGAACCTTCATTCCCTTTCAGGAGTCAGCACCTCAAGCTGATGCGTCTACCAATTCCGCCACAACCGCTAATAGCCCTAATATAGAAATTCTTTACCAAGTGTGGCGGTCAACTTAGTCCGCCACAACCGCTGGTAGCCCTTAATATAGTAATCGCTGATTAAGTCGCTTTGGGTTTGGGGTATGGGGCTTGGGGAATTTCATAAAAAACAGCTTAAATTCGCTAAAAACGGCATATTTTTGCATCGCCCATACCCTATACCCCAAACCCTATACCCAAACATTTAATTAATCAATGCTTACTATACAAATTCTAATTTACAAAAATGCTTCACCTCGATGAATGCGAAAGCACTCACAAATATATGCGCGAAAACGTTGCAAGCCTGCCCGAATGGGCGGTTGTCACAGCAGAATATCAAACCAGCGGGCGAGGCCGGCATAGCAGGGTGTGGCTTGCCCCAAAAGGAAAAAACCTCAGCTTCAACATTCTTTTGCCTGCAAAAAGACTGAAACCCGAATTTTACGCCCCAACAACTCAAATAGCCGCCATAACGCTGGCAAAAATATTAAGACAAATGGACATAAATGCAAACGTAAAATGGCCAAACGATATTCTGGTAAACAAAAACAAAATCTGCGGAATAATATCAGAATTATTGGGAGACAGCATCTCGCTAGGCATTGGTCTAAACGTAAACACCGAAAAATCCGACTTCGCATCGTTGCCAGCCACCTCTATTTTCATAGAAACTGGCAAAATTCACGACAAACAAAGCATTTTGCAGGAATTTTTAAGCAAATTCAAAGCAAACTTTGAAATATTATGCCAAAAAGGCCTGCAGCCCTTTATAGAAGAATGGCGGCAAATGGGCTGTTTCTTAGGGTGCAAAGCGAAAGTCATAGACGGAAATTCAACGCTTGAGGGCACAATAGAAGCCATTCAAAACGACGGCTCATTGCTTTTCAAAACAAAAGACGGGCTAAAAACAGTGTGGAGCGGAGATTTGGAGATTTAGAGAGCATTTTAACCCTTGACGAAAGGCAAAAAATTTTCTAAATTTAAGCAACCAAAGAATGCTTCATAGCTCAATGGTAGAGCAACCGGCTGTTAACCGGTTGGTTCCA
>WRMM01000063.1 GCA_009777135.1 Candidatus Fibrimonadales bacterium | reverse complement strand
GCGAAGTTGGCATGAATTGTTGCATTTGAACTCAAGGTAACAGTAGTGTTTGCGGAATTCGCATCAGCAAATGTTGCTGTGCCGCTCGTAACTGTCCAGTTAGCAAATTTGTATTCCTCACTATTTGAAACGGCTCTTATGTCAATCGGCGTTCCAGAGTTATATCTCTGTCCGCTTGCCGGGGTAATGGTACCAACATTAGCCGGAATCTGGTCTATAGTTAATATGAACCTTGGTATAAAATTAGCGCGGATAGTTGCATTTGAACTCAAGCGAACTCTTGTGGAGTCCGCATTGAATTCGGCACTACCGCTAGTTATTGTCCAGTTAACGAATGTATAATTGTCATTTGCTGGAGTAGCTTTTATGTCAAACCAATCTCCATGATAGTGCTTCGTAGAACCACTAGGTATCACTGTTCCGCTACCAGTGGGAATTGCACTAGTCGTAAGTATATATTCGTTCTTTTGGAAGCTTGCGGTCAACTTTGCATCGGCATTCATAATAATCGTCACGGGATTATTCGTATGCGTTGCTGATCCTGACCACCCAGTGAAATGGTAACCTGTATTTGGCATTGCAGTTACAGTAACCGATGTACCTGGAGTGTAGTCTACAAGATTTGGATCACGCTCTACGCCGCCACCCTCTGTAGAACTGATATCCAATTTATAACTATTGATGGTTCTCGGTTGAAAGTTGGCTGTTAATTCTTTATCTCCATCCATAGTGATTTCCATTTGAGCACTTGCAGACGTTAAGCCTCCAGTCCATCCAACAAATCCGTAACCATCCGCAGGATTAGCGGTTACTGTGATCTTTGTCCCGTAATTGTGAGTTGTGGTTCCGTTTGATATTACGTTATTAACACTTACAGAGCCGCCAGTTGTATTATCGGTCGTCAGTTTGTACGTAAGTAGTTCAAAGTTGGCAGTAACTATCGCATTTGAACTTGGAGTAACATTTGTAGATGCTTCGCTTGCATTGGTAAATTGTGCCTGCCCACTCGTCACAGCCCAGTTGACAAATTTATAGCCAGGATTGGGAGTTGCCATTATGCTAACCGAAGTTCCTGGGATTACATCTTGTTGGCTTGATGGCGTAACTGCGCCACCGACCACTTGATTTCTATTGACTGAAAGCGTATACGTTGTATAAATTGTAGCTTTATCATAGAATGTCCCTGCATCTGTCATAAAAAACGGCCTGATTGCGTAAGACTGCCCTGGGTCTAAATCATCAATAGTTGCGATAAACTCACGCTTTGAGTTAATTCTAATTGGCATATAAGAGGGGGGAGCCATCCATCTTTTTCCTTGACCATTCCTACATTCATCTCTATTAATTTCAACGCAGACTCCGAAACCTCTAACAGGGTAATTTAAGATTTTTCTTTCTATCTGAGAAGCAACTTCTATACCTGTACCAACTGAAGTAACTTTGATATCGTTGAACCGAGGTAGGGCACTGGTTTTGTGAAGTGTACCGAATTTTGTGAATTCCTCTTCAAATGTGTGACTCGCCAATGAATAACTTAATACAACTAATGTAACTCTTGCTTCAAACTCTGCACCCCAATCTAATACTGCTTCATTATCATTGTTTTGAAAACCGTTATCAAAAACATGAACCCCAGCAGAGCTTCCACTAACATTAAGTTCCAAAGCAGGTCCAAATCCATGAAGCTTAAGACCAACAGCACCATAAAGTTTCGACTCTAATCCCATAATAACGCCAGCACGGACTCTACCAGATACTTGCTGTTCAAAATCAAAAAATGTGTTGAAACTATTATCGTTCACTGGATAAAACTTTCCATTTTTGTATTCAAAGCCATGTTCACCTCTTCCATTGAGCGTAAATTCCATTTTCATATCGGCTTGAGAAGCTTGACCTCCGACTTTCAAATCTACCAAAAGGGCATTATCAATCCATACAGGAATAGGACCTACAGAAAACTTAATTGCCGGCAAATTTACTGATGCTATTTGTTGTCGCTGAGGCTGGTTTATATTTCCATTCAAGGTGCCACTTAATGTTACATCCCCATTTTGCGTTAGACTCATCTTCGCTGTTTTTATTTTATAACTATCAATTTTTACATCAAAATTAAATGTCATAGAGTAAGCAACACTCGCTGTAACATCGCCATACGGAATAGAAACTGTTCGGCTTGCTTGCATTCTCCCAACACTGCCAGACTTTTGCAACACTCCCAACAAATTGCCATCCTCATCAAACTGAAATTCCGTTTCGCTCTCAAACTCTACTTCTTCAATAGCCTCTTCCAAACTCGCCTGCCTAACCTCAACAGCCGTAACGCCATTTACCGTAGATACCTCCAGAACCTTATACAAAAAACCATACTCAGCAACCGCCGTTTGGCCAGAAGCTATAATATCCCCAGCTCTTGGGATTTTCTCCTCCTCCAAATTTTTGAACAGCAACTTTCCAGTAAAACCCTCCGTTTCCGACACAGCAGCCGTATCAATTTGAAAAAGAACGTTATCAATCTCCCCTTCCTGAAAAACCAAAACATCGTGGCCATCCTCCGTTTTGCCAACGCTGTTTGGCGGCACATCCCGATTCCTAATCTCATCGGAACCACCCTTGGTATCAGAACAGCCAACATAAATTAGAGTGAATATTAAAACTACCGCAATGCGGAGGAATTTGGCAAGCGAAACGCGATTGGCAAAATGAGGTTTCATAGGGAAACTCCTTTGTTATAGGTGAAAATTCTGTAAAAAGAAAAAAACATACCCTAAATATAATTTCATTTTCGCCATTTGTCAACGGTGCGTCATCAAATTGTATAGTTAGCAGGATTTATTATGGTTTGAAAGAAAATCACTTTTCTTTCAAAATTTCTATTTTCTTTTGAAAGAAGGTTTTTTATGAAATTTGAAGCAGTCCAGTATGAAGAATACGCTTGGCATAGCGCTATTGATACCGATTTGCTGTCAAGACGGCAAAGGAAAATGATCGCTGATAAATATAAAGCGGCATTGCCTTGCAAAATTGAAAAAATTGATTTTTCCGTTAGCTCCGAGCTTCAGGCAGAAATTGATGATGCCGTTATTTTAGCAACCCGTTTTGACGAAATGCTGAAAAGCAAGGGCTATAACATTCCTGCGATAATGCTAAGAAGCGAATCAGCTTCCAGTTCTCAGATTGAAAATTTAACAGCCTCCGCCAAAAACATAGCCATTGCAGAGCTGGATAGCAAAGCTCCAAAAAATTCCCGTATTATAGCAAGCAATATTTCTGCAATGAAAACGGCTCTAGAATTTGATTCAAAAATCAGTTTTGATTTGATTATGGAAATTCATAAAATATTGTTTCACAAAACAAATCCCGGCATTGCCGGAAAAATAAGAGAACAGCAAGTGTGGATCGGAGGGGATAGCTTAAGCCCTGGCAAAGCGTCTTTTGTTCCGCCTCACTGCAAACATATAAAAGAATATTTGAAAGACTGGGTAGCATTTTCAAATCGCATAAATTTAAACCCCGTAATTTTGGCGGCTATATCTCATGCTCAATTTGAAATAATTCATCCTTTTATAGATGGCAACGGCAGAACCGGGCGCGCATTGATTCAGAGGATTTTGAAAAACAACGGAATTTTCAGGAACTCTTCCCTGCCTATTTCCGTAGGTTTGCTGAACAAGATTGATGCTTATTATTCTGCGCTAAACGAATTCCACAATGGAAATTACATCTCAATTATAAAAGAAATTGCAGAAGGAATAATTTTCGCCGTGCAAGCTGGCAGTTCTATGGTCGTTAAGATTGACGATATAATAAATAACTGGAAATCAAACATTAAGGCAAAAGAGAGTTCAAATGTTTGGAAGCTTATAGATGTTTTGGTTGAAAATCCAGTTGTGGATGCAAAGTTTGTTGCTGAAAAATTGAATCTAGCATTAAAATCTGCCTATAATATTTTAGAAGATGCTAGCAATTTCGGAATATTAAAACCCATTAAAAAGCCAAATCAAAATATGAAATTTGAAGCTACGGATATAACAGGCTTGATAGACGATGTTATGAGCAATAAAGAAATGCTGCGGCTAGGGTAGCCCTACCCTTTCTTGCTCTGAAAGCTACCTCAACGCAAGCCCCGCACTCGCAATCTTCTCGCGTAGCTTTGAATGCACTGCGTTTATTTCGTCGTCTGTGAGGGTGCGGTCAGGGGCTTGGTAGTAAAAGCGATAAAGCAAATTCTTTTTGCCTGCGGCAATTTTTTCGCCTTGATAAACGCTTAAAAGCTCAATGCCTGCCAAGTATTTTGGATTAAAGCCTTTGAATTTTGAAAGCAATTCTGCATGAGTTGCAAATTCATCCGCTTCAATGGAAACATCTCGCTCTATAATCATTTGCTTGGAAAATTCTTTGAATGAAACTGGTTTCAAAAATGCTGTTTCCAAAACAGATAAATTTATTTCGCAAACAAAAGCATCCATTTTAAAATCAAACTTGCTTTGAACAGCAGGATGCAATACGCCGCAGCAACCCAAGATTTTTTTGCCAAGCTTAAGAACTGCCGAGCGGCCCGGATGCAAAAATACTTCGGGGGTTTCTGGCACCTCAAAATTTACATTAACATGCAGCCTTTTGAAGAAAGCATTCAGCAAACCCTTGAACTGCAAAAATTCCATTTTTGGCTCTGCATAAACAATGCCCAGCAAAGGAATTTCCTCAAATCCTGGGTCTTTTTCGCTTGCGGTTTCCGGCGTGGGAAATTGCGCTTTTGAAACTTCAAAAAGGCGAACCGATTTTTGATGCTTTGCATTTTCTGCCGCGCTGAAAATCAAATTCGGGAGAGTGCTTGTTGGCAACACGCCTAAATCTTCGCTTAAAGGGTTCAAAAGTTCCGCAGGCTTTGCTCTTTTATCATCGCTACCATCACTATTGCCAAATACCCACTCGGTTTTCTTTTTGCTGGTAAAGCGAAGCGAAAGACATTCGTGCAAACCAAGCGCAGAAAGAGAATAGCGAATTTTGCGGTTTATTTTTTCTTGAAGCGGCAATTCGTTTGGCTCCGCTTTGAAACTAGGAACATCGTAGGGAATTTTATCGTAGCCAATTAACCTTGCAACTTCTTCTATTAAATCCGCTTCTCGTTCCAAATCAAAACGCCAGCTTGGCATAATATCCTTTATACCGATTCCTTCCAAAAGTTTTTTTGCCTGTTCCAAAGGAACCTTTATGCCCAAAAGTTTCTCAATGCGTTCTTCGCGCAAAGGCACTGCAGAGCGTTTGGGCAAATGCTCTGGCGAAATAAATTCAAGTTTCTGCTCGGAAACTTTTCCGCCTGCAAGCTCCGCAATAAGGGAGCAAGCATAGTCGCTTGCAAAATTCTGCAACTCAAAATCAACGCCTCGCTCAAAGCGATAGCTAGAATCGCTTGAAATGCCAAGCCTCTTGGCTTGTTTGCGAACAACGGTTGGATTAAAAAACGCTGCTTCTAAAAATACATCTTTGGTTTCTTCTGTGATTTCGGATTCCAAACCACCCATAACGCCTGCAACGCAGGCAGGGCGACTTCCATCGCAAATAGCAAGGTCTGTGCTTTGCAACGCATGTTCTTTGCCATCTAATGTGGTAATCTTTTCGCCTTCTTCAGCAAAGCGAACCACCACTTCTCCACCGCTCAGTTTGCCTAAATCAAAGCTGTGCAACGGTTGCCCAATATCCATAAGAACAAAATTCGTAATATCCACAACATTATTTATAGGATTCATCCCAACCGCTCTCAACAACTTCTGCAACCACTCCGGACTAGGAGCTATTTTCACATCGTTAATAACACGACCAACATAATGAGGACAAGCTGCAGGAGCCAAAACTTTTAATTGGATATTTTGATTTTCATTTCTGGAATCGGGTAAATCGGATAATCGGGGCCATCGGGGTTCAGACAATTTGAATGCCGCTGCTAATTCTCTTGCTATTCCTAGATGAGATAGAGCGTCGGGGCGGTTTGGGGTTACGTTTAGTTCGAATACGGTATCGTAGTAGCCTAGGTCGGCGAAGGGTTTGCCTACCGGGGCTTCGCTTGGCAGAATCATTATTCCTTCGTGGTTGTCTGAGAGACCTATTTCATCTTCTGCGCAGAGCATGCCAAAACTTTCAATTCCGCGGATTTTTGATTTTTTTATTTTCAAGTTTTTGCCATCTGGGAATGGCAGCTCAACGCCTATGGGGGCAAGAACTGCTTTTATTCCAGCTTTGACATTCGGGGCTCCGCAAACTATTTGCAGATACTCTTTGCCGTCAAAAACCTTTGCAACGCTCAAATGGTCGCTATCGGGATGCGGACCGCATTCCAAAACTTCGGCTATAAGCAAACCACTATAGACTTTTCCAAATTCTTCTATACCCTCTACTTCAAACCCTAGACTAGTAAGCTTTGAAGAAATCTCATCTACAGGCACCTTTATATCAAGATGCCTTTTTAACCAATTCAAACTGATTTTCATAGAGGGAATATACTATTCTTCTTCGCCTTCTTCTTCAGTTTCTGTTTCAGCTTCTGATGCAGAAATACCTTGACCCAGAAGGTCGCTTACGTCTATGGTTGCAAACCTGTCTCTATTGTCGTAAACGACTTTGAAAGAGTACTTCATGCTGGTCTTTCCGCTGCTGCCCCAGCCAACCGTTATGTTGCGCTCTTGAGCATTGGAGACTATATTGGTCCTCAAGCGGGCTTCTTCCTCATTTCCAGCGCAGGCTTTGCCATTGCAGCGAGGAACTCGCTGAGAATCAGCAAGCCTTTTGATGGCAGCCCTGGATTTATCAGGACTTTTCCAAGTACTGTCTATTATAGACCACAACAAATTATTATTTAAAATAATGTCGTTAGTCTGAGACCTGACGTATGCTGCATCTTCTCTAGCCTTTTTAACTTCGGCTTGAGCTTTGCTAGCAGCGCTTCCCTTCCCCATAAAAAGCACCAAATTGGTGATAACGGAGGCAGCAACAAGTGCTATGAGTGAAAGTTTCTTAATATCCATAATTATAATATAGTAAACGTTGATTTACTCGCTTGGGTTTAGGGTATGGGGTTTGGGGTATGGGGAATTTCACAAAAAATGGCTTAAATTCGCTAAAAAGGGCATATTTTTGCATCGCCCAAACCCCAAACCCTATACCCCATACCCCATACCCCATACCCAAGCCGAGTAAATCAGCACCCTATATTATTTCTATATTCCTTTCCATGCCCGTTTCAGATTGGAAACAAAGTATTTATTGGAGCAGTTTTGAATACTCCCATGCCAACACTTCTAGTATTCGCTACTGAAATGGAAAAAAATGGAATTTTCCCCGATGGAGTTCCGCTGGGTTATGATTATTTGATAACTGGGGTGGGAATTTTGTCAACAGCTCTTAGCTTGGGCAAAGCATTTCAAAGCAAGAAATATGAAAAGGCTATTCAAATAGGAATTGCAGGAGCTTACCGCTCAAGCGGCTTGAGTATTTGCGATGTAGTTGAGGTGGAAAGCGATTGTCTGATTGAATTTTTGCCCTGGGAACCCAATACATTTTTTGCCTCTGGCGTTTTGCCTTTTGAAAAAAAACTAAAGCTAGTCAAGGGAGCAACGGTTTTGAGTTGCGCAAAAACAGAAGAAGCGGGGGAGTTGAGAGGGAAAATAGCTCAGGTTGAATCAATGGAAGGAGCGGCGTTTTTTGCTGTTTGCAAAGAGTGTGTGGTGCAAGCTGTTCAAATTAGGGCTATAAGCAATTATGCCGCTTTGTATGACAAAAGCAAGTGGGATATTGATGGGGCGTTGGATGGGTTAAGGGGTTGGTCACAGTTCTTTAATAACTAACCGTCACCGAAATTCTATGAACCGAAGACAATTCGCTGTGCATTTGGAAGGCGTAGTCAGCGAGAAGCCATGAGACGGGGTTTATTCCTGCGCCCAAGGTTAAAGTGCTTGCGTCTTCGACTTTTGCCAAGCCCGCTCGCAAAGAAAAAGAAAAGTCTGTTTGAAATTCCAAACCTGCGCTGCTGGCTAAAAACCAATTTACAGGATTTTGCCATGCCCTTGTTTCTTCTTCTGATTGCGAGCGTAAAATTCCCGCGCTTTGCCAATATAAATTCATTTTGCCGTAAAAATACGGGAAAGGCTCGCTAAATCTAAATGCGATATGCGCTTCTGGCGGGGAGTATTCAAAATGCCCCTCTTCCCATTTCACCGCAGACGAAGTCCAGCCCTTTACAATGCCCGCTAGCATAAAATTCTTTGAAAATTCATAGCCTGCCGCTGCATCGGAGCGAAATCCCCATCCGCTCTGGTCCAACTCTCTTTTCAGCAAGTGCAGAGAAAGAGCCAAATTCCATTTGCCAAAATTCTTTCCCCATGCGCTTGTGAAAATCCAGTCAGAAATGCTCAATGTATTATAGTTATCGCCTTCTGGCAGAGGGTCGCCCTCTTTTATGTAGGGAATGCCGCTTGCTCCAAAGCGAGATGCCGCAAATCCGAGAGTTCCCGCATCTCTTAGCGGCAATGCCATCACAACGCCGTTATAGGCGGTTTCTTCAAAATAAGCCACATGCGTAAAGGCGAGCGATAATTTTTCAATGCTTGAAAGCTGCAAGGGATTTTGCGCAAGCGAGGGCAAATCGTTTAGCACAGGCAATATAGCCAAGCCAAGCGCTGCAGATTTAGCTCCCTGCGCGGTTTCCAAAGAACTATTTGCCCCAACAACTCTCTCTGCATGGGCAAAAACAGTTGTTAAAAGAAGAAAAATCAAGACAAATATAAAAGGCACAATGTGAAAAGTAGAAAAACGAGTTGAAATGTTTGCTATAGTAATTGATGATTAACTCAATGCTTGGGTATGGGGTATAGGGTTTGGGGTATGGGCAATGCAAAAATATGCCGTTTTTAG
>WRMM01000062.1 GCA_009777135.1 Candidatus Fibrimonadales bacterium | reverse complement strand
CCATCGTGTATAATTTCATTTATTCTGTAATCTAATGGCGTTATTTTATACTGCAGTTGTCCGTGTCCGCTGTCATCGTAAAAAAATCTATATTTGAAGTCCTCTATTTTATTTTGGTTTTTATTTAGATATTCTTCTTTCCTTTGCATTGCTAGATTTCTTGCATATTCTGGAATATAATATTTTGGCTTTATGCAAGGGTCATTTATTATTAGCTTTGTTTCTTGTGGTTTATTCGCACAGCTAGCAACAAGCCACAGTAGTAAAAAGCTAAATAAAACCTTTTTCATACTTGCAATATATAAAAATTGATACGCCCTATTTATTTCGCTTTTTTTCTTACTCCCCCCTAGTAAAGGCTAATTTTGCGTTATTTTCGCCCTTTTTGCTTTCTACTCCCCCCCTGTCCCCTTTTCGCTCTCTTTTTTTCGGTGTGATGAATATCACATTATTTACGATTTTTCATTTTTTTTGTGCCTTTTTGCGGAGTATTTGCTATATTTATAATTGTAGGATTTCCTTACAAATTTTTTGCTACTATCTAATAGCTATTATGTTAACTAGCTCAAATTCTCATTTTCCCGGACTTATAACAATCGCAGGTTTTGACCCTAGCGCTGGGGCGGGTATTTTAGCCGACATAAAAGCATTTGAACATTGCAGAGTTTATGGGCAAGCTGTTTGCACAGCGTTTACAATTCAAAATGAAGATTTTTTTGAAAAACCAAACTGGCTACACTGGGAGCAAATAAAATCGCAACTACAGATACTTTCAAGAGTTAGAGATTTCTGCTATGCAAAAATAGGACTTGTGGAAAATCCTGAAACTTTGGAAAAAATATTCAAATGGCTGCGCAAAAAATATCCAGATATATTCATAATTTGGGACCCGATTTTGAAAGCAAGCTCAGGATTCAAATTTCACAAGCAGAATGCCGTAACATGGCAAAAACTATTGGCTTATGCAAATCTTATAACTCCAAATTTACTAGAAGCTGAATTTTTGGACATAGCCAAAGGCTCGCCCAAAACCGCAGTCTTGGTAAAAGGCGGACATGCCTCAAATTCTCAAAAAAGCGAAGACCTGCTATTTTTGCCCAACTCCCCTGCTCCTGTAAAATTTGCATCCAAACGCATAAAAAAAGAAAGACATGGCAGTGGATGCACGCTCTCCGCATTAATTCTCGCTAACTTCGCAAAATATAAAGACTTAGAAAAATCTATTCGCATATCAAAAAAAACAATGCAGGGATTTTTTGAAAACGGAAACGGCAAATTGGGTGTTTTATGGTGATTTCCAAGCTTCATTGCTTAACATGGGACGGCTCATCGCTTAGCCATATTGAGCAAGTTCAGTTCCTCTTAAACGCTGGCGCAGACTGGATTCAGCTTCGCCAAAAAAACGGAACTGAGCAAGAAAAATTGCAAATCGCAAAGGAAGCTGTAAAATTGGCTCAGAACAAAGCTACTATAATAATCAACGATTCTCCGCAAATTTGCTTGGAAAGCAGGGCAAATGGTGTGCATTTAGGCTTAAAGGACTGCCCTGTTGCGGAAGCCCGCAAATTGCTTGGAAAAGAAGCCATAATAGGCGGCACGGCAAATACGCCTAAGCAGGCAAAGCAAAGAGAAGCCGAAGGCTGCAATTATATAGGGCTAGGACCATGGCGCGCAACCCGAACAAAGGAAAATTTGAGCGAAATTCTTGGCGAAACTGGAATAAAAAAGGTTATTGATTTGCGTTTAAGCATTCCGGTGATAGCAATAGGAGGCATTCTTCCCGAAGATGTTTCCAAAATATTGAAATTAGGCGCTTATGGAATTGCAGTAAGTTCCTATCTGGTTGGCTAAATCAACCCATGCTTTGCCTTGCCAAACACATCGCTTAACAAGTTCCCAGCTTCGGGAGACACTAAATTCCCTGCTTCTCTAACCGCACCCAAAGGGTCTTCTCTGAGTTTTATTTCTTGCTTGCCAACCATCAAAAATAAGCCGTACAAGGCCTTATCAATTGCGTGATTTGATAAAGATTCAGAAATATCTGGTTCTAAAGATGGATATGGCAACATGGAAGAGCCCAATGTAGATCCCAATGTTGATGCAAAAGAATTATAGCTAGAAGCTATGGGGCTCCAATATTTATTGAGATTTAGTCTGTCAAGAGGCCTTTTTATAATAGGCGTAAAATTCACTTGCAGTTCGCTGTAAGTCGTTTCTTTCAAATAACTTGTGGCTGCAACCGAATCTCCGCGCAAAATTTTGGCAGCATCGCTAAAGGATAATCCGAAAACAGCATCTTGAAATGTTTTAAGAGCTCCCATCGCAGCCTCTTCTGCTGCCCTGTTCAAGTTGATTATTATGGAGTCTCTATAGCTATTCAAATTAGAAATCCCGATAAAGCTTGCAAAGCTTGCAACTGAGCTTATATCAGCAAAAATCTTCTTAATATCATCTGGCAAAGCAATTTCCACCAATTCATTCCCTAAATACCCAGTAATGCACTCTTTTTTCTCAAAAGGGATTTCGCAGGAAGAATCTCCCAAATTTATAGTCGCTGTTTGGCTGCCCAAAAGCAAAGCTTCTTGCAAAGCTTTTGCCATTTTCGTTTCATTGTCTCCAAACATATCATGCGTTCCGCAAGAAAACAAGCCAAACACAGCAATCAAGCTAAACGAGCAGGTAAAAAAGAACTTCCGCATGCTTAGTAATGTAGCAAATTAGCAATCAATTTTAAACCTATACAAGCTTGCACTGCTAACTCCTATTCTTTTTGAAATATTCCTCACGCTTAGGCCTGCGTTTTGCAATTTTTGTATTTCCTTTTTCCGCTCCCGAATCGTTTTTGCTATGCTGGGACGCCCTAATTTTTTTTCCGCCCGCCTTAACCCTCGCTAACGCCTCTTTTGTTCTTGATGAAATCAAACCTCTTTCAAACTCTGCAACCAACCCGAAAGCCACTGCCAGAACCTTGCTTTGAATGTCAAGGCCCAGCTTGTAATCCTCCTTGATAGTCCAGATCTGGCACCCCCTTTTCAAACAAAAATGCAGAATATCCATGATTTCCAGCAAGTTTCGCCCAAGCCTGGAAATTTCTGAGGCAATTATGATATCGCCCTTCTTTGTCTTTTTGAGCAGGGAGCTGAATTTTCGCTCTTCTAGCGCTCTAGTTGAAGAAATTTTCTCAGTTATCCATTTTTCAATAGAAAAACCCTGTTTTTCAGCGAATTTGCACAGTTCAAATCGCTGATTTTCCGTATTTTGATGGGTTGTTGAAACCCTGATATAGCCGTAAATCATCAGAAAAAATTTATAAAAACCCCTCTGTCTCAAAAACCAACGTTTTTGAGACACCTATAAATATAGAATTTTAAAAAGGCATATTTTGGTTTTTGCTCCATTTTCCGCATTTTTTGTTTTTAAAAAAAGTGTCTCAAAAACGTTGGTTTTTGAGACACTTTTTTCATGGTCGGCAGGGCGGAGGGCAGAAGGTCAAAAACCACTGCTGCCGCCCATGGCAATCCACCAGTAGAGGCTGGCGATTGGAGCTAGGCAAAAGCCTCTACCCTTAGGTCTATTTTCTATATTCCCCTTTGGCAAGAACAATAAGCCCTCCACATTTAAACGGAGGCTTTATGGCTATTCCCGCATATATGAAGATAGACGGCATTCCCGGTTCGGTGAGTGTTTCAGGCAGAGAGGGCTTTGTTGAAGTCCTTGAATTTAACCACAGGGTTTATGTCCCGACTGACCGCGACGATGGTTCGCTCACAGGCACTCGCAAGCACGATTCTCTAGTGTTGCACAAGGCTTATGACAAATCGTCTTCGCTTCTTTACCAGAAAGTTTGCACTGGTCAAACAGTGTCGAACATTCTAATTCGGTGGTATAAAATAACAGACAGGGGCGAGGAGGTTGCGTACTTTGAGCACAAGCTCGAAAAGTGCAAAATTGCAAGCGTGCGTTCTTACATGCACAATGTAAAGGATTCAACAAAAGAGCAATTTGTGCACCAAGAGGAGGTTACAATTCGCTACGAAAAAATAACCTGGAATTTCTTGGACGGCAACCTACAGCACACGGATCAATGGAACCAGAGGTAGTTTTATATATTACACCCCGTGCAACCATCCATTTCCATAATAATATGTTCTCGCAATCCGAGCGAGGCTTTGTCTGTTAAACGGAATTTGCTGGGAACGGCAAAGTGGCCTAAGAGTTTGGAGATTATTGTTATAGACAACAGAGAAAAGAATGAGGGGTTGTGCGCGGTGTATAATCAAGGCGTTGCTAAGGCTAATGGCAGAGTTTTGGTGTTTATGCACGAAGATGTGTGGATGATGGAAAAGGAATGGGATGTTGTTCTTTTGAAAAAATTCCGGGAACTGCCAGAAATACAGATGCTTGGGGTTGCGGGTTCTTCTTTGTTAGTGAAGCTACCCTATCCTTTATGGGGTACAGCTGAAATTCCATACACATTCGGAAAAGTAATTCATTTGGTAGAGAAAAACGGAGAAAAAGAATTCTTTCTTGCGATCTTTAACGAAAGAGACGGGGATCAAGAAGTTGTTGCTTTAGATGGATTGTGGTTTGCAGCGAGAAAAAGTTTATTTGAAAAAATATCTTTTGACGAAAAAACATTCCCTGGTTTTCATTTTTACGATTTAGATACATGCATGCAAGCTCTTGAGCATGGAAAAATTTATGCTACAGCTGATATTAGGGTTTTGCATAAAAGCGAAGGTTCTTTTAAAGAAGAATGGGAAAAGGCATCAGCAGTCTTTATTCAAAAATGGGAAAATAAACTGCCTGCTAAAACTTTGAATGAGCCATTGCCTGCAAAAGAATTATTTAATACTTCATGCATTGATTTGCGTGGTAAGGTTAAAATTCCAAAGTGGTGATAACTTAAGAAAGGCAAGGAAAACGAATCTTTTTTTCTTTGTCATTGCCTGCTTCTATAAAGTTATTGTCTGCATAAGCTATTTTTGTTTGCGGCACGGCTACTAAAAAATAAAAACCGAGCAAGCGTTCTGCCAAATAACCAAAAACTCTTTGCTGGTAAAATTCTCTTTTCTCCAAAGTATCTCTGCTTATTTCAAATGTTAGCATTCCAAGTATTGGAAAAAGCCATTCGTAATAGCCTATTATAGCTTTTCTTTTTGCAATGTATATATTGCAAGGTATAAGGGTATCCATAGAATTAAAAAACGTATCAAAAATTTCTCCTGCATTGTATAGCATTTGAATTATTTCTCGCAATTTTTGCCAATCTTCTACTGGGTGCCTTGAACGATAATCAGCGTAAAGAGAATATATCCATTTAAAAGGGCGGCCAAATATAATATCGTTATCCTTTAGCAAATCTCTTATCTCCTGCTCGGAAAATAAATCACCGTTTTTGTTTTTCAACCACTTTCTATACTGCATTTTGCCTACTATATCTTCTTTGGCGTTTTTGAAAATATAATAGTCTCCATTCAAATCGCTAAAATAATGCCCACCTAATCCATTGCTGCCATTTAAAATGGTAACCTGATCTTGATGCAATTCATAATAAGGATGCATCAACTGACCTAGCGGCTCAAGGTAGTTATATACGTAAATTTTCACATTTTCTCCATTTTTTCACAAATGAATATATAAAATTACAGTTATATGAACATTGTTTCTTAAAGCCACTTTTTGCAGCTTTAGTACGCATTTTCTATATTATGGGTATGAATTTAGTTTCAGAATCATTTCGCACGACCTGCATTCCGCAGGTAAATAGGTTAGATACTTTGAGTGGCAGTAAAAAACATAAGAAAATGCCGCACTGCATAGGAATAGATATGTCAGGGTTTAAATTTAACAGAGATGAGATTAATGAGCGGTTATATTAGCTGCGGCTCTTGAAAGCGATTGCTCAATTATATACTCCGAAGATTTACAGCATGGGCAAATTATAGAGAATTCGCTTGAAATAGTAAATCCTTTTATTTAATTTTCTCCATTTTTCGTAAATATTTGTATATTAACTCGATTAAAGGAGTTTAAAATGGCTATAAATACATATTTGGAAGTCTATAAAGAGCATTTGCTGGTAAATAGGATTTGATTATGCCTAAATTCTTTATTTGCAGCTACACATGCCAGGTCAAATCTTATTGCGATGCCTTATTTTTTGAAGCTTTAAACAATTTAACTTACCAAAATAAAATAATCAAAATTATAGACAACTCGCAAGATTTGAATTATTTAAGCAGATTAGACACTATAAAAGAATATTTCAGGAATTTGGGAAATTGCGAAATTAAACGCATTGACATTTCACCTGAACCTAAAAAGAGCTTGTTCAACAGGGCGGTTGCAGAAAGCTTATTGTTATTGCAAAAAGATTTTTTAGAAAGCAATTGCGATTATTTTGTTACAATAGAAAGCGATGTAATTGTTCCGCCAAATTTACTTGAGCTATTCTGCGAAGCATTAGACAAAGCAGATATGATTGGCGGTTTATATTATAATTATTCAGTGCATACAGAAGAAGATTGGGGCAACAATGATTTTATTTTTTCAGATGGCGAATTAACAGGCTGTACATGTTTTAGCCGACGTATTTTAGAAAAAATTGAGTTTAGGCAAGGCGAAGATTTGGCTGGTTTTCCAGATGCATATTTTAGCCAAGATGCATTGGCTAATGAATTTAAGATTGGCAGATACAGAAAAATAAAATGCCAACATTTAGATGACGGAACGAGATTTAGAGGGCATAGGGAGTATTTATGAAAATTTTTGTTTTGGGTTTGCTGTATTACTATATTAATCTAATTCAAGGAGTTTAAAATGACAATAAAGACATATTTGGAAGTTTATAAAGAGCATATCGGTTTTGTATCTCATAAGTGGATTCATTACTTTTTTATATACGACCGTATTTTTAAGCGGTTTTTGGAAAAAGGAGAGCCTATAAAAATGCTTGAAATTGGCGTTCAAAATGGCGGCTCGTTAGAGATTTGGAAAAAATACTTACCGCAAGGTTCTATTATCCACGGCATTGATATAGATGAAAAATGCATGCAACTAAATTTTAGCGAAAATATATTTTTTCATCTAGGCAGCGCAACTGACTGTAATTTTATGGAAAAGGCATTTGGCGATATTCAATTTGATGTTATAATAGATGACGGTTCGCATATTTGCAAAGATGTTATTCAAACTTTTGAATACTTATTTCCAAAAATGAAAAATGGCGGTTCTTATATTGCAGAGGATATGCATGCGAGTTATTGGAAAGAATACGGAGGGGATATAAATGCTCAAGGAAGTTCAATTGAATTTTTCAAAAAACTAATTGACTATGGCATAAACAGAAACTATATTGGGTATGATTTTTCTGATAAACATAGCTATGATTCGAAAATTTTAAGATATATTTCCCAGATTTCTTTTTTCGACTCTATCTGCTTGATTGAAAAATTCTATGAACCAAAAGAAACTCATTTTGCTAATATAATTACTGGCGAAATCGCTTTAGTAAATAAGGAAGTAACAGAAGCACACATAACTATAAATGATAGACAAAATGAAATAGATAAAACAAAAAAAATATTTTGTGGGTAAAAACTTCTAACCAAAGTCCTATATCATGACTTGGAACTGTATTCAGGCGGCTTTGGTTCTCTTAAGCAATTGGCAATCATATATTCTCTTAAAGCGGAATTCATTCTAGTTTGGTAGCCTTTGCCAAAAGATTTAAACCACTCTAAAATATCAGCATCATAATTCACTTTGACAGGAACTTTGACAGGGCGATAAAGCGAACGATTTAGGAGTTTAGCTGGCACAAAGCTAGCTAATTGCTCCGCCGATAGCGCAGGCATATCGGAAGTATCTATTTCGCTATCGCTCACGTTAGCCAAGGTTTTTAGCTTCTTTTCGTTTGCGGACGAAAGCTCTTTAACAGTTTTTCTAACTATGGGCATAATACACCTCTCTTTTGCAGCAGCATCATCAAAGCTAACCCCGTGCTTTGCGAGGTTCGCCTTGCTTTTACTTTCGTCCCATTCAAAAATAGGTATTTCCATATACACCTATTAATATAGAAATCATTTAGATAACGGAACGAGATTCTCAAACCAACAGCCATCCCGTTAAACTTGAAACAAAAAAGAATGCGCAGCTTAAAAGGCACAGAAATTGCAAAATGGATGCTATAATAAATGCTTTTTTGCTAATTTGCTCAAATATCAACAGCCTGTAAAATACAAGCGAAATGCAGGCAATAAAAAAACCGCAGAGCGAAAATGCCAAATAAATGCTTCTGTTAAAATTCTCAAAAAATGGATTATACGGAAACAGCAAATTAAACCATAGCAAAAACTGCGCAGCAATGCTAAACAAAAGAGGGAGAATTAAAGATGCTGCTGACATTAGAATACCTCAATGCGCAATTTAGAAATTTTATTTTGCAAAATATTTTTTACATCCTCCAAAAATTCCCTCGGAAGAGCCTTCAAAGAACTTTCAGCAGCCCGGCGAGCTACCGAATACAGCTGAACGCTTAACAAGTTTTCTGGATTCGTCTCATATATTCTTTGAACAATTCTAGAATAGCTTTCAATCTCTGCCTCGCTAGGAACCTTGCATAGCATTGTTTGAACACGCAAAGGAAATTTTGAAACTGCAAACTTCAAATTCTCCTCTATCGCCGCAATACTCGTTTTTTTAACCGGACGATTTATAAAATTAAGCCACTCATCCGTGCCTGCATCCAATTTTCCCCAGATTTCACCGCTATTTCTACATAAATGCTCCAAACCATTTGGCAGCCTAACAGCATTAGTAATCAAAACAAGCTTGGGAATATCGTTCTCTTTTTGAAAATTCGACAATTTTACGCACAATTCCTCAAAATGCGGATAAAGCGTAGGCTCGCCATTTCCTCTAAGATCAATGTCATTAAGCAATCTTTTATTTTCCTC
>WRMM01000061.1 GCA_009777135.1 Candidatus Fibrimonadales bacterium | reverse complement strand
GATTTTGCATTATTTGGCTGACAACAGCTACCCAAATTAATATTTCTACAAATCCAATGAATGGAGCAATGTGTTTGTATCCCTTTCCAACTAGAATAATCCTCATTGTTCCCAAAGAAACATCGCAAATCCTTGCCAGAATAACCAAAAGCGGAAACAAAATCCAATCTATAACCCATGGCGGAGCTTGAATAATCTCGTGCATAGCGTTCTAATGTAGAAAGTAATATTTTCTATATTCACCCAACATGCTCCAAATCGCAAACAAAGCTTTTAACTCACGCCTCTTTTTGGGGAGCGGCAAGTTTGCCTCGCCTAAAGAGATGGTGCTTGCTTTGCAGGAATCTGGGAGCGAAATGATAACTGTCGCTTTGAAGAGGATTAGCAAAAATCAAAAAGAAGATTTTATTTTGGAAGCCTTAAAAGATTTTAAAGGGCAAATTCTGCCGAATACTTCTGGGGCACGCACAGCAAAAGAAGCCGTGTTTGCCGCTCAAATGGCTAGAGAAGCTCTTGAAACCAACTGGGTAAAACTGGAAATTCATCCCGATCAAAAATATTTGCTCCCAGACCCAATTGAAACTTTGAACGCCGCCACCGAGCTGGCAAAAGATGGCTTTGTTGTTTTGCCTTATATTCCTGCAGACCCTGTTTTGTGCAAAAGATTGGAAGACATCGGGGTAGCGGCGGTTATGCCGCTCGGCTCGCCTATAGGCAGCAACAAGGGTTTGCAAACAGAGGCCATGTTGAGAATAATCATCGCTCAAAGCAAAGTTCCTGTTGTGATTGATGCTGGCATTGGCGCTCCGTCTCATGCGTGTTTTGCAATGGAGATGGGAGCCAGCGCGGTTCTGGTAAATACCGCCATTGCCATCGCACCCAAACCTGCTGTTATGGCAAAGTGTTTCAAGCTGGCGGTGGAAAGCGGCAGAATGGCTTATGAAAACGGGCTGCCCTCGCAAGCAGAAACCGCTGAAGCAAGCAGCCCCCTAACAGCGTTCCTGGATGATTAAGCTCACTTCCTCAAAATTGCTCTGCAAAAGATGCTCGGATATTTCATCAAGAAGCTTTTTGGTTTCTTTTGTCCAAGCCATGCCTTTCAAATCTTCAAGCGTGGCATCGGCCGTTTTATAATCATAATTATCAGAAGCAGTCTTTATAACTTTTAATTGCTCATGCAAATGCTCAGGATTTTCATCTTGCATTGCCGGCTTAGGTTTTATTTCTGCTTCAATATTTTTGATTATTGCTCGCAATTTGTCTATAAAATAACTGGTTTCGGCTTGAATTGCGTTTTTATTCTGCTCTCTTCCCGCTTTCTCCAATAAAGCGGCATGCTCGGAAAGTTTTTTCTCTCCGATATTTGCCAAACCGCTTTTCATAGCATGAGTATATACGGTAAACAAATGCAAATCCTCGTCCGTTGCCTTGTCTAAATTTTTGAAAATAGCTTCTATAAAACTCAAAGCTTTTTTAGAATCCTTCGCAAAAATCGCAAGCAAAGCAGGGTCAATTTCAACCGTATTTTGTTTATTGCTTATAAATTTGTTCAATACTTCATTCAATTGCCTAATATCAATAGGCTTAGAAATAAAATCATCAAACCCGTTTTCAAGAAATATTTCTGCCTGGCCCGCCACTGCATTGGCTGTTAATGCAACAATAGGGCGCGTATATTCCATTTCTCTAAGCAGCTTGGCTGTTTCTATGCCATCCATTTTCGGCATCATGTGATCCATAAATACAATATCATATTTATTGCCGTTTCTGATTTTTTTCACAGCCTCAAAACCGCTTGAAGCAGTTTCAATCTTTAATTCATAAGGCTTCATCAAAACTTTTGCGATATACAAATTCATCTCCACATCATCCACAACCAAAACTCTGCCATAAGGCATAGGCTCCCGTGTAATAACTGGCTTTTTCATTTTGGACATATCATTGAATTTATACCGCAACATTTTTTTTGCCAAACCTTTGCCCAGCACTTTGAAATTTGCAATCTTTTGCGGCAAACGCATGGTAAAAGCCGAACCTTTGCCAGGTTTGCTATCTACAGTTATTTCGCCGTTCATCATTTGAACAAGCCGCTTTGAAATGTTCAAGCCAAGCCCCACGCCCTGAATTAAGCGGTTTGCTTCCAAATTAAAACGAGTGTATTCGCCAAACAATTCTTTTATTTGCTCGGCGTTCATGCCTTGCCCTGTGTCGCGCACGCAAAAAACAAGCGTTATATTTGAGTCGTTTTCTCCTGGCTCAGTTGCAACCGATAAGGTAATGCTTCCATTATCCGTATATTTAAAAGCATTGGACAGCAAATTATTCAAAATTTGCTTAATGCGAAGTTCATCGCCCACAAGCTCAATAGGTATATTTTCATCCAAACTCAGCTTGAACTCTATCGGTTTGCTGCCGGTTCGCGTTATATTCAGCTGCACAGCGTCATGGATCATGCTTGCAAAATTGTATTGCTCCGGGCGAATTTCCAGCTTGCCCGCTTCTATTTTTGACAAGTCCAGCATATCGTTAATCAAACGCAAAAGCAAGCTTCCAGATTGGTAAATTTTTTCAAATTCATCAATCGTATCTTTTGGAATAGCTTGATTGTGCATATTAATTTCAGCAAGCCCCAGAATAGCATTCATCGGCGTGCGTATTTCATGGCTCATAGCGGCAAGAAATTTGCTCTTTGCCTTATTGCTTGCTTCAGCAATTTCCGCTTTGCGCATTTCATTTAGCATAGCCTTGTGCGATCTTAAATCCCTTATATACCCTGCTATAACATCCTTTTCATCGTATTTAACGCGCACAAGCGTAAATTCGCATGGCAATGGCTCCTCATGCTTTTGGCACATACACTCTATGCAGAGCTTGCCTTCATCAAATACTTTTTCAAATATTTCAGACACCATATCCCTAGATGTTTTTCCGCATGGCTGTTCTTCTGGCAAAAATTCAAAAAAACTGTCTATGAATTCCTGTTTGTCGTTTAAATTAAATAACTTTACAATTTCTTGATTGCATTCAAGAACGTTAAAATCTCCGTCAATCAAAAAACAGGCTAACGGCGAGGTATCGTATATAATTCTCATGCGTAAATTTGCTTCATATACTTTTGCAATCGCAGCTCTTTGCCCTTTCAAATCATATTGGTATGCAGCAACAAAAAAATCATTTTCGTATGCCACGCGCACAAGCGTAATTTCGCAAGGCCTTATTTCGCCTTTTTCTGTTTGGTGCAGCCATTCAAAACAGAAAAAGCCTTCATCAAATGCTTTGTTCACATTTTCTGTGGCTAATTCTATTGACAATCTGCCGTTTGGCTGGTATTTGGGCGAGTAATCAAAAAAACGTTCCAAAAAACTTTTTTTGCTTGAAAATTCAAATACCTTCATTGCAGCTTGATTGCAAGATACTACTTCTATTTTCCTGTTCAGCAGAATACAGGAAAACGGCGTCGCGTCAAACATATATCTAGTATATTCTTTCATTTTATTTTTTGTTATTGCCCAATACGCAATAATAAAGGCTAACAAACCTAGCGAACACAGAAATAATGCCATTTCCATGAGATACCCCTCCATTTATTTTAAGCCTTGAGCTTATACCCGAGGCTCTGGCCGTAAATATAGAAAACACTGAAATCAGCGATTATTGCCAAATAATCCTGCCCAAGCTATAGCCAAAGCGTCGCTTGCGTCAAAAGCGCAGTCCATGTTTTGAATGCCCAAAAGCCTGCTCATCATATTTGCAACCTGCTCTTTGCTAGCAGCGCCGTTTCCTGTAACAGATAGCTTTATTGAGCGAGGGTCTTTTTCTAAAAATGCAAGATTATGCCTAAAGCCAAGAGACATCACCGCTCCGCGAATGTGCCCCAAAACAAGCGCGCTATTTGCGTTCTTTGCAAAAAAAGCTTTTTCCATGCAAAATACAGTTGGTTTATGCAGAGCAATCAATTTTTCCAATTCATCAATTATATGCCCAATTCTAAAAATGAGTTCTTTGTTTTTTTGAGGGCGAATTACTTCGTAATCCAAAACGGATGCTTTGTTTCCTGTTAAACTCAAAAAGGCAAAACCCGTTGCGTAACTGCCTGGATCAATGCCCATCATAATGGTTGGAGTCAAAAAATCTCCTTAATCTGCGTTTACAAAAACCATTGAATTTTGCATGGCTTCGTGGCTTTCAATTAAAATTTTATCAAGTTTTTGCGGAGTCATTTTCAGCAAATCCCAAGACTTGTCTTCCATAATGGGTATGGAATTATCGCAGGCATGTCCAAACTGCAAGCCTCTAGCCAAAACATCGGCTAATTTTACAATTGCAACCAATTCGCTATATTTACCCGATGCATCAATGTTTTTATGATGATTTGTGAGTGCGGTAGCAATTTCGGCGGGCAGTTTCCATTTGTCATTTATCCAAGCTGCAATGTCTGCGTGCGTAACTCCGAGCAATTCTTTTTCCGCTTCCAAAAAGAGACATTTTTTGCTCACGGCATGATTTATGCATCTGGCAAAATCTTCTGGAGCGCAGATTGCCAAAACTAGTTTGCCTATATCGTGCAGAAGCCCTGCAGCAAAAGCTTCCTCTTGCTTTTGCGGGCAAACTTCCTTTGCCGTTAATTTTGCAATGGCTCCTACCGCTGCCGAATGTTTCCAAAAAGCGGTAAGGTTAAAGCCGCCTATGGGGGTTTTCAAATTCAGCGTTGATAAGATGCTGGTTGTAAGCACTATATTTTTGGTTGAGCTAAAGCCCAAAACCGCAATGGCGTGAGAAACCGTGTTGACCCTTCCAGTGAGACCGTAAAATGCGCTATTGGCAATTTTCAATATTTTGGAAGCTATAACCTGGTCGCTGGATACAGCTTGCCCAACATCGCTTGCGGAGGTGCGAGGCTCAGACAGCATTTTGCTTACGGTAAAAAATACGCTTGGAAGCGTTGGCAGCTCTCCCATATTTTTTACCAAAATTTCTAATTGCCTGCTACTGACCATTTGACTCCCTGTTTCTTATTAAAGCCTCATAAATTATCTGCATGGATTTATTCGCAACTTTTCCATCAAAGAGTTCTTCCAATGGTATTTTTTTTATGTCTGCGGCTTGTATCACAGAAACGCTTTCTTCACCTGGCTCTGGTTCTCCTTCAACGCAAACCATAGAAATACCTCTCTGGGCGAGTCTTGTGGCAAAGGCAATTGTCAATGCAGTGCCTTTTTCCAATAAGAGCCCCCCATGAGCATTCTTCAAAGGCTCAGCTAAAATCATGCCGTCTTTCACGGCTTTAATGCTTATCTTGCGCATAGCGTATTTGAGGTAATATAGAAATTATTCTACCTTATCACCCTTGCTCATGTCATAATAAATTCCAGACGCTAGATTTCCCAGAACTTTGATTCTGCGAACTTTTGATGAATCAAATGTGATAAAAATGGATTCTCCAGTGGACTCGTTTTTTCCGTCTATTTCCCTATTGTTGGTAACATAAAACAGCAGGCTTTTTGCGTTGCCCTTTACCTCGGCTAACTGCATTTGCCCTGCGTCAAAAGTTATATCCAGCCTGTCGCCGTTCATTCTGTTTATGTAATCAGGCAAATCTTTTTCAAAAAAGAAGCCTCTTGCATTCACATTCACATAAAGATTTTGGGCCTTGTTGTTTTTCACCGCCAAAAAAAGAGTATCGCCAAATACCTCCGAGTGCTGGGCTGGCTTGCCTCTAGCAGCCGGCGTTTGCTGCATGCCATGCGCATTTAAAATAACCAGAACGGATTCAACCTCGTTGCCTCGCAGTTTTACAAACATGGAGTCTCCAGTGACGGTATAGTCGTCCATAATGCATTTTGGATTTCCTTTTAAGGACAAGTAACCTTCCATCTGATTGTAAACTCCTGTATCGCCGGTAATCACAACGCCTCTCCTTGTGATTACAACAGAATCAGCAACAACGGCTATTTGCCTGCGTTGGTCATAAGTCATTGTTTTGGAGCGAATGGCAAGGGTGTCTAATTTTCCCTTTTCTTCAAAATAATACTCGGCAAACGGTTTTTCGGGAATTTCTAAAAAATCAGTAGCTCGGTTGTAAATTATTCTTTCGCCAAATAATGTGCCCTTGCCCGCCGAGTCGCGCGCCACAGCGTTTCCTTCTGCAACGGCGTTAGAGTTTCTCCTTGCGTAATTTCCCTTGTCTGCTTTTATGTTTCCTCTTGGGTAGCTAAAATCAAAACCGCCCTCGCTAAAAACTGCGTCGGAATTTCTATTCCAATAGGCTTGATGAGTTTTGAAATTAATGGAATCGTGTTTGAACCTAACATTCCCCTGCAAAAAAAAATGCCCAGCCATGCGCATAGCAGAAAGCGAGTCCGCATGTTCCATAACAAGCGGCATAACGCCTCTTTCAACTCTTGCATTTGGCAAAAACGGAGTTTGGGAAAAAGCCGTTGGCAAGAATAAAAAAAGAAAAATATATGCGGCAATTTGCAATGGCATTTTCTAAAGATAGTAAATAAGCATGGCTACTTTTCTATGGTAAACTCCCGCCACCAGTATTCGGTAGATGGGGTTTCGCTAAACTTAGCAGTAAAAATATAATAGTCAATTTTTCCTCTAGTTTGCGCATTTAAAATTATAAATTTCTGCCCAGTGGTCAAGCACATCAACAGTGTCTTCTATAAATTTCAGCAAATACTCATGTTTTTTATATGCCATTGGAGATTCGTCAAGCGTTCCCTTGGTTATGCAGGAACTCCATACATTATTCGCATTCATCCGCTCCTTGTAATCTTCCAAAGTGAGTTCTTTGTATGCGCGGTTTCTGCTGAGCAATCTGCCTGCGCCATGCGGAGCGGAGCAATTCCAATCCGCATTTCCCTTGCCCCTGCAAAGCAAAGTTCCATCAGCCATATTTATTGGTATAAGGCAAAGCTCGCCGTTTTGAGCAGAAATTGCGCCCTTTCTTATTATGCGGTTTTCCATGTCAATATAATTATGCACGGATTCTATAAATTTTTCCCTGTCAAACTGCACTTCAAAATAACGCAGCAATTCGCAAAGCATTTTTACCCTGTTAAACTCCGCATATTTCTGCGCCAGCTCCAT
Organism: Candidatus Fibrimonadales bacterium; assembly: GCA_009777135.1. Taxonomy (GTDB): domain Bacteria; phylum Fibrobacterota; class Fibrobacteria; order Fibrobacterales; family Fibrobacteraceae; genus Fibrimonas. Next base: position 1,945 of record WRMM01000061.1, on the reverse strand, counting down.
TGCGTAAATATAATCGCTGTGCAATTCCCCAGAGAGATAACCGCTCTCGCCAACTTTTCGTTGAAAATGCTCCGCAATCTTCAGTCCAAAATTTCTGCTTCCGCTGTGTATTGTCACAAACACTTCGCCATTTTTGCCTTTGTTAAGCGCAATAAAATGATTGCCTCCGCCAAGCGTTCCAATAGACTGCTCAACATAGTGCTTTGAGCGAAAGTCCAGATTCAGTTTTTTAATCAATTCATTTATTTCTTCAATAAAAAGATGCATGGAGCTTTTCGTGATTTTTGCATAAAAATCCTTGCATCGGTCTTCGTCAAATTTTCTGTGAATAGTTTTCCCAACAGGAATGCTTCTGCGAACTTGTTTGTCAAATGCTTTGAAGTCAATTTCTTCCAAAACCCCAACAGGATGCGATGCAACTCCACATCCTATATCAACGCCAATATAATTAGGAACCGCCCAATCGCTCTTCATTGTTGATGTAAATCCTATGCAGATATTTTTGCCATAATGGCAATCTGGCATAATCCTGATTTTTTCATCCGCCAAAAACTCCTTATCGCAAATCTCCCTGATTTGCTCTTCGCATTCTTTTTCAACATTGCTTGCGTAGATGGTTGCGGTGGCAAAATTCCCTTTTATTTCGTAGTGCATGGGGGTAAGATAGAAATATAAATTTATTGCGTCTGGCGCGATTCGAACGCGCGACCTTCGGCTTCGGAGGCCAACACTCTATCCAGCTGAGCTACAAACGCAAGAATTGAAAATATAGTAATTCTGATTAAGTCAAAATATAGAAAGCTATATTAATGGGTATGGATACATTTTTGCAAAAAAACATTGGCTTTTTTGAGTTTTTAAAAGCTTTGGGCAAGGAAGAATTGCACGAATTGGCTAACTCAAATGATTTTAAAGGCATAGCAATGCGCAACAAAGAGTTTGAAGAAATGCTGAAATTGTATTTCTTTGTAGGCGGAACGCCGCAAGCGGTGAAAACTTTTTTAAGCACTGGAAATCTTGAAAAAGTCCGAAGAAAGCAAAAAGAATTCATTAAAAACAGCGAGCTTGAGTTTTCAAAACATGCAAACCAGGCTTTCATTTTAAAAATTCGCAATCTGTGGAATTCCATACCAGAACAGCTGGCAAAGGAAAACAAAAAATTCATTTACAGCAAAATTAACACCGGCGACAAATCTGCAGCCCGTAGCTCAACTTACGAAGAAGCTCTGAAATGGCTGGAAGAACGCCAGTTTGTTTATGCGGTTAAAAACTATTATGAAAACGGAACTTTTAAACTTTATATGCACGATGTAGGCATCTTGGGAGCCAAATACAATTTGAATGAAAAGACCTTGCTCAAATCCAACGGAGATTTGTTCTCGTTTTTTAATGGCGCAATGGTGGAGCAATTCGTTTTGCAGGAATTAAGAGCCTTTGGAGCAAATGTTTTTTATTGGAATGCAAAAAACAGCTCGGCAGAAGTTGAGTTTTTATTGGAAAAAGGGCACAGCATAATTCCGTTGGAAGTTAAATCCGATTTCAAAACGCAGGCAAAAAGCCTTTCAAGCTACATAGCACGCTATAAACCAATCTTTGCGATTAAAACATCAACGAAAAAAATTAGCTACGCAAATAAAATTTACTCTATCCCGCTTTATTTGGCTGGCAGGTGGGGAAGAGTTTAGCATTTTAATGTAGACAATTAAATCCAAATTTTGGTTCTTTTGCCGCTTATTTCCTTTACAAACCGTGGCACAAGATAACCAGGCAATAATTCCTTTAATTCTTTGAAAATAATTTTGGCTTTTTGCAAAGGGACTTCAAAATGAGCAGCCCCTTGCGCCTTATCCATGCTGTGCAGATAATATGGCAAAACTCGCTGGGAAAGCAGTTTTTCTGAAAGTTCTGCCAAGGTTTTGGCATTGTTGTTTATTCCTTTTAAAAG
>WRMM01000060.1 GCA_009777135.1 Candidatus Fibrimonadales bacterium | reverse complement strand
CTTCGCTTAGACCCAACCGATGAATTGGAAGATGCAAGGTTGCAGCGTGATGTTTTAATGAATCAGGAAATTATGTTTCAGTTGCAAAATCAATATGAGCTTGCAAAAATAGAAGAAGCTCGCGATATGCCTATTTTGGATATTATAGATACGCCCATGAAACCCATTGAAAAATCCAAACCTAAAAGAAAGCTGATTGTTTTGGCAGGCGGTATGGCAGCATTGTTCTTTTCAATTTTAATAGCCACTCTTTTTGATGTATTTTTAGAGAAAAAATCTCTGTGGAAAAAATATATCTCTTAGATTTGTTTTTAATATGATTTCTAGACTCCATATAGGCATATTCGGCAAAGTGAATAGCGGCAAATCAACATTGCTGAACGCCCTAACATTGCAGGAATCCGCTTTGGTTTCCAGCGAAAAAGGCACAACGACTGATCCAGTTTATAAAGCAATGGAAATTAGCGGCCTTGGGCCTGTTGTGTTTATAGATACTGCAGGTTATGATGATGAAAGCAAGTTAGGAATTCTGCGTATTGAAAAAACCAAAGATGTTGCAAAAAAGGCGGATATGGCAATTGTCATATTCAGCGATACGGATATTGAGGAAGGAATATCATGGGCTATGGCTCTTAAAGAACAAAATATTAAAATTATTATTGCAGTTAATGATATGGAAAATAACAATGCCGTTGAAATTGCTTCAAAATTGAAATCAAAATTGAACGAACCGATTATTGTTGTGAATGCATTGAAAAAACGCAACATTGAAGAAGTTCGGGAAGCCTTGATTAAAAATGCGCCAAGCGACAAGGAAATTGATATTACGGGAAATCTGGTTAGCGAAAATTCCCTAGTTATGCTTGTTATGCCTCAGGATATCCAAGCCCCTAAAGGTAGGTTAATATTGCCGCAGGTGCAAACCATTCGTGAATTGCTAGATAAAAAATGCATAATTGTCAGTTGCGCAACAGCTCAAATTGATGAAACTTTAGCTGCTTTGAACAAGGCGCCAGATTTAATAATTTGCGATTCACAGGCGTTTAAAATTGTAAATGATAAAAAACCAAAGAAAAGCAAGCTGACTTCTTTTTCAGTGCTTTTTGCCGCATACAAAGGTGATATGGAAACTTTTTTAAATGGAGCAAAAGCAATTGGCAATTTAACAAAAAATTCTAATATTTTAATAGCGGAAGCTTGCACTCACGCACCGTTAAACGAAGATATTGGCAGGGTGAAAATTCCCAATTTGCTGAAACAAAAATTTGGAGATTTGTCTGTAACAATTGTTAGCGGCATGGATTTTCCAAAAGATTTAAGCAAATATAATTTAATAATTCACTGCGGAGCTTGTATGTTTAACCGCAAATACGTTCTATCGCGAATAGAAGAAGCAAAGAGCCAGTCCATTCCTATAACAAACTACGGCATAGCAATCGCCCATTTGCAGGGAGTGGCGATCAACGACTCCTCACCCTAAATCTCGCCTCCAAATACACGCCCAGCAAATCTTGAACCCCAATGCGATGCTCTCCCGTGCCAACCGACACGGCCATTTTATGCTCGCCCCTTGTAACGCCCAAAAACGTTCCGTTCAAAAACCATTGCAATTCGGCGTCGCGTTCCTTGTGGGCAGCGGTTGCCACAAAACCCATCTCGCTCAAAGCATCTTTGCTTGGCAAAAAAAGCCTTGCGCCGTTTTCGGGGTAAGTAATGGAAAATAGAGTTTCCGTTTTTTTTGCAGGGCAATGCGGATTGTGAAAGGTCTCCGCTTTGGGCTCTCTGCCAATTCTCCTGAGCTGATTTCTAACCGCTGGGGTATAATGCTCCTCAACAATGCGCAAAGTGTCTTCCACATTCCAGCACAAACTGCAAACCGCAAAACCGCCGCTTTTTGAAATTATAGTCTCCTTGTGAAATGAACATGCTTGATTATTCCGATTTATCGGAAGCGAAACGCTTTTTTTATGAGGGCAAATAGGCTTTGCCCTGTAACCGCTAAGCTCGCAAATTTCAACATCTTCAAAATCTGCATCTGGCTCGCCTTTCCACAAATCTTTGCTATGAGCGCTCAAATTATTGAACAGCGAAAATAAAAGCGGAGCAGCTGCGGAACTGCCGCTCAAATTTGCCACCGAACCGCCCGCAAAATTCCCTAACCAAACGCCGATAGTCCATTGCGCATTAACCCCTATCGCCCACGCATCCCTTGAACCATAACTGGTGCCCGTTTTCCACGCAACAGGAATTTGATTGTTAAACTGCAAATAATATTGCTCAAAATCAGGGCGAACAACCGAGGTTAAAATCTCTCTGGCATAATAAGCCGTCCACTTGCGCAGCAACTGCTCATTTCTTTGCGAAACATTGCCCTCAATCCATTGCAATTCCGTTCTTTTGCCATTGTTCATAAGCATGGAATAAAGCGGAACAAGTTCCATCAAAGAAGCTTCTCCACCGCCTAAAACCAAAGAAAGCCCATAATATTCCGGCAAACGGAACAAACCGCCAAGCCCCGCATTTTCCAGCCAAAAATGAAAGTCCCCAACTCCATATTCAGATAGTATTCTAACGGAAGGAACGTTGAGAGAACGGCTAAGAGCTTCGCTCAAAGGCAAAATTCCGCAGAAACTCTTGTCTGCGTTATACGGAGAAAAACCTCTAAACCATGTGGGAACATCTTCAACTAAACTCTCTGGCGTATAAGGACCTCGCTCTATTGCCAGCGCATATAAAAATGGTTTTAAAATACTGCCGGTACTGCGACGGGCGCGCACTCCGTCTATCATCCCTTTGGAAAGCGTGTCGTAATATTCAAGCGAGCCAAGATAGCCTCTGATTTTTCCCGTTTGAGTTTCTGTTATTATCACGGATATATTTACATTGGAATATTCCCTTATTTTTTGCCCATGATTTTTTGCAATTCGCTCCAGCTGCTCCTGAACTTTGCCGTCTATTGTCCCATGCAGAATTTGATTTGGAAACAGCGAAAAAACAGCTTCTGCATAGTGAGGAGTTTTAAATCTCCAGTTTGCATTTGCCACGGGCAACGGCTCTTGCAAAGCGGAACCCAAAGTTTCTGCATCAATATGCCCTGCTTTTGCAAGCGATTTGAGCAGATTATTTCTTCTTTCCAAAAGCTTTTCTCTTTCTTTTTTCAAATTCAACGCAGAGGGGCGGTTTGGAAGCAACGCCAAAAGAGCTGCCTGCGCCCAAGTGATTTCTTCTGACCCATGACCAAAAAATCTCCAGCACGCCGTTTCTGCCCCAACCACATTCCCGCCCATTGGCGCCAAGCTTGCATATTCCGCAAAAATTTCATCTTTGCTTTGCCAAAGCTCCATTCTAAGAGCGGTATGCGTTTCCCTAAGCTTTGCAAAAAAAGTTCTACTGCTCGGATTTTTCAGCCTTGCAACCTGCATGGTTATGGTGCTCGCTCCGCTCTCAATTCCGCCCGCCTGCGCATTTTGCTTAACCGCTCTAAGCACCGCGGCAGGGTCTATTCCAAAGTGCCAGTTAAATCTTTTATCCTCAAAATGCAAAACCGCAATTTTATACTTTGCCGAAATTTTTTCGCTTTTCGGGAATTTATACTGCTCGTCTTTATTCAGCCAAACCCTCAGCAGCTTGCCTTGGCTGTCAAATAAAATTCTGCTATCATCGCTTTTGCTCTGCGGTGGGAATAACAGCGATAGCAAGAACCCAAAAAATAAGCTCAAGAAAATTATTAAGATTCGTTTTTGGGCAGGCGTGAACATTTTACTTTCCCCCATAATTTCGCCAAATAAACCTGTTCCGTTTGCCCTGGCGTTGGAACAAAAATCGCATTTGCCTTTAGCAAAGCCAAATCCATAATGGTAGAATAGCCAGAACGGCAAAGAACAGTGCGGCTAGCCAAAATTTTTTCCCTCAAATCCGCTGCAGACAAATGATTGAAAACAGGAAAAGGCAAAACGGGAACCTCGCTCTCATTTGGCAAACCCCGAACCATGCAATGCTTTCCCGGCTTTTCAGACAAAAACTTAACCGCATACTCCTCAAAAAAACTGCGCTGAGGCTCCGGACCGGAAATTAGAGCTAATATATCATATTCATATTCACATTGCTCATCGCTGCAAAATCCAAGCCTAGACAATGGTCCAATATACTTCACTCTTTTGTCCGAATAAGACGGATGGCTAAGCTTCCCTGCAAGGCCTGGAAATTCTTTGTAATCTGGCACCCATATTTCATTGAAATTTTCCATTATGCTTCTGTGCCACTTTTCGCCGAGTTTTTCAAAAAGCGCCCAAGGCTGCGGAAAGGCAATTCGCAACTGATGCGTTATGTAAATAGACTTTATTTTCTTGTTGAAAAATCCAAAACGGTTATCGCTTATCACTTGCGTATATTTTTGCTTTTCGCAGAGCGAGGCGAGCCATTTGTTTTCTTCTTGCATTATTTTATTTATATGCGGTATTTTGCCAAAAATCCAGAAAGGCATTTGCCAGCCATGTCTTGGGTATTTTATATTGTAAGCTGGAGCCTCATGCCATGCCAAATTTGGAAATTCCTGCGCAAAAAATTTTTTGTGAGCCATTGCGCTTGCAATCTCAACTTCTGCGCCCTGCTCTAAAAATGAGCGTATAATAGGTGTACACCTTGTTGCATGACCCAAACCCCAGTCCAATGGAGATATTATTATTTTCTCGTTCATTCGTTTTCCAAAAGGGAATTAAATTCCGCTCTCAATTCCGCATTGTTTGGATATAAATCTAAAATTCTTCTAATAGCTTGCCTAGCTTCGCTCACGCGTTTTTTCTGGATATATTCATACACTATGTTTTGCAAACCATAAATCGCCTCGTTGTTGCCGCGTCGCCCTGCATGCAAATAAGCATTTTCCGCTCTGTCTAGCCAATCCGTTTCAAAAGCCAAGTTTCCCAAAAATATTGCGGCATCGGTAAAATTGGAATCCAGCTGAATAACTTGATTAAGCACATCCATTGCAAGATACGGTTTTTCGTCTTCTGCCAAGCAGTCTGCAAGTTTGTAAAGCAGTTCTCTGTCGTTTGGGTTAATAGAAAGAGCTTCTCTGTAGGCAGCCGCGCTTTCAGAAAAATTTTTGTTCAGCCGAAAAATATCACCCAAATATATGAGAAAATCCGTTTCTTCTGGATTTTTTGCATAACCGCTTCTAACCAAATTCACCGCAGCTTCAAATTCTTCCATTGCTATATGTATTTCGCTTTGCTGGTAAATAAGAGAAATATCCGCAGAATCTATTTGCATTGCTTTTTCAAGCGAGAGCAATGCCCCTGCATTGTCGCCAATTTTCTGGTAAGCCTCCGCAAGATAAATCCAAGCCGAAGTATTGTCTGGGTCTAAGCTCAAAGCCCTGCGATACACAGCTATGCTCTCTGCATATTCGCCTATTCTGTATAGCACCGCCGCCAAGTTTGCAAGCGCAGGCGCAAATTCCCCTTGCGAAAAACTCACCGACTTGCGATAAGCAGCCGCAGCTTCTGGAAACTTATTAATCTGAAAAAGACTATTCGCCGTATTAAAGCTAGCAGCAACTGGATCAGCGCCTCGCTCCTCTGCTTTACGGTAAAGCAAAATAGCCTGCGCATAACGTCCATTATTGTAAAGCACATTAGCCTGATTCAAAATCTGCTCCCCACTTTGCACCTGAGCGTGTAACGTGGTGATTAGGAAGAGTGCGGATATAAAAATCAGTTTAGAGTTTAGAGTTGAGAGTTGAAAGTTAATTTGCATACTTATCTCCTGTACATAAGATTAACGGAGGAATATCTACCTCAGCAAAATAAATATTATAATTCTCAACTCTCAACTCTCAACTCTCAACTAAACACGAATGCTGCATTTTTTTCACTCCCTGAACTTAACCTCAAATGGTTGCTCCAATCCGCAGAATGGGACTGCTGCGCCGCTTTTTTTTGCGGGGGCGAATTGCATTCCCATTACTGCGTCTCTGCCTGCATTGCCCAAGCCTTTTCCAGCGGGGGTTTCTTCTATTATGCGAATATCGTAGGGCTTTCCGCTTGCATTAACGCAAAATGAAATTCTAAGAAATGCGTTTATTTCTGTATCTCTTATTGCTTGCGGAGGCTGAAATCTTGAAGAGCTTCTTAGCGAAGGTTTTTCGTCCACATCTCCGCTGCCCAAATTTCCGCTTCCGCTTTGCATTGCAACCAATTCTTTTGGCGCAACAGCTCCTCCGCTGCCACCCACAACATCCAAATTCATAGCAAATCTTGGGCCTGCTTTTGGCGTTCTGCTGTTAGTATTCTGCCTGCTGGGTTTGCGAGTTGCCTCTTTTGGTTTTGGAGGCTCGGGCGGTTTTTCCGGATTTATTATGCTCACCTCAGTTTTTGCGTAAGTTTTTTCAGTATTAAAATCTCCTTTAATAAATTTATTCAAAATTGGAATAGAAAAAACCAAAAAAACGCTCGTTATGGCAGCGAGAGCAAAGAATAAAAGTTTGCGAAAAGTTTTCATGAAAGTTCTATGTTTATGAATATAGTAAAAAGCACTGTTGTCCAGAGAAAAATCTAATTAATCCCAAAGCTTCTGCCCAGCTTATTTCATTTGGGATATCTTCGCATGGTGTCATGCTGCGACAGATTTCGCTCAAAACTTGTTTTGGCGAAACGCCGTTTTCTCTCTCTTTGCAAATTCCTTCCGAGCCGTCTCTCTTGCTCAGTTTTTTGCCGCTAGAATCGTAAATCAAGCTGTGGTGAATAAATGCGGGCATTTGCGTTCTGCCTAAAATTTTTGCTAGGTATATTTGTTTGCTTACGGAATCTGCCAAATCTTCTCCGCGCACAATTAAATCAATATCTTCTTCAAAATCGTCCACAGCAACGGCAAACTGGTATGTCCATTGCCCTGCCGAATCCTTAACCGCAAAGTCTCCGCTCTCTGGATTTTTGAGCATGAATTTTGGTTTGTCTGTTTTGTAAAATTCATAAAGCAAATCTTTTTTTCTCAAAGTTTCAAAATGCTTCTCATAAATTTTGCGCCGCTCGCTTTGAACGCTTTCGCTTTGCCATTCAAAGCCTATCCACTCCAAATCTTTTTTTATAGCATCTGCAAAATGCGCTGTGCATCTTTGCTTGTCGTGGTCTTCTATTCTCAAATGAATAGCAGCGTTTTTATCCTTTGCAATGGCAGCAACGCAAATAGCGCTCCAAATATGCCCTTTGTGCAAATATCCTGTAGGGCTGGGAGCAAAACGAGTTTTGGCCACGTATTCAATACCTAATCCCCAACAGCCTTTCCTTAATGGTGCTGCCCTGAACAAAATCCAAAGGCGAACGTTCCACAACGGTGAAACAGCCAAACTCTTTGTTCAAAAACGCGCGATATGCGGCTCGGGCTGCAGCATACATCATGTTTGCCGTCATAATGGGATTAACTCCAGAAAGAGTAACTTCTACCCGAACATCTTTATCGCAGTTGAGCAAATGGCCCTGGTGCTTGTCTGTGTCGTATTTGGCAATGCTTGGCACAAATTTTACTTCGGTTGGATCTTTCACAAAATAAGGGTGTTTTTTAATTTCGCTCTCAATGCGCTTTTGCTCTAACTTGTCTGCCACCACATAAACTTGACGTTTTTGCATTCCTGGCTTATTGCCCGGCAAAGTTAAAGACACCGCATCTTTAACGCCTTTGATATCTTTGACTTCGGTGGTGTGCCCCATGCTGCGCCCAGGACCAAAGGTGGTTAAAGTTTCGCCTATAGGAGAAAGCTGGGCAAACAAAGCGCGCTGAATTGAATCAAAGCCCGGATCCCAGCCAGTTGCAAAAATTGACACAGCGCTGTTTTTTATTGCCAATTTGCTTAGCTCCTCGCGAACCGCAATTATTTTTGCATGAGAATCATAGCAATCCACCGTGCTAATGCCAAGGCTCAAAAACTTTTTCACGTCTTTTTTAACATGGCCGCTTGGCGCCGCGCAAATAATCACATCAGGCTTTACTTTTAATGAACGAACATCAGATACCACGGGAATTTTATCCAGCAAACCGCCGCTTGCATTTCTGCGGATTATCCCAACAATATTGATGTCGTGTTTTTTGCCGAATTTTGCAACGTGCTCCTGATGAGTTTTCAAAATTGCACGCCCGACATTTCCAAAGCTGCTAATAGCTATATTGATTTTTTGCATGAAACTATCTCCTTATCCATACTGTGCTAAACCTCTTTTGTGCAATTCTTCAATGCACTTAATCATAAGCGGACGCAAAGCGTTTGCATCCAAATTCACCCCCCAGCTGCAAAGTTCTTCTGCCAATTCTTCTGAGAAAGCAGGCGGCGCATAATTTCCGCTGATGCCCGGCTTTGTTGAAAGAATTCTGCAAAGAATATTGGCAAAACTCACCAAAGCTACAAGCGGGCGGTTTATTTCTGCCCTTGCAAAATTGTGATGATACATTATAACTTCGCCTATGGAACGAGGAAGCAGCCAGCTTTCTGCAAGCCGCGCCCCTACTTGCCCATGGTCATCGCCAAAAAGCTCCTTTTCCACCAAATACAATTCACAGCTGCGGCTTTTGCTCAAAGCTATTGCCTTTTCAAATTCTGCGCCCTCGTATTGCAAAAGAATTATTTTTCCTATATCGTGCAAAAGACCCGCAATGTGAGCGTCTTCTGCCAAATCGGGCTTGTATTCTTGAGCGATTATGCGAGCTGCAACGCCAACCGCATTGCCATGGTCCCAAAATTCCTGTACATCAATATTTGAATTTTTAAGCTCAAAAACTCTGGATATGGAAGCCTCCATGCAAATGTCCTTTGTCTGCTCAAAACCCAGTTTGCTGATTGCGCTGTGAACCCCTGTAACAGATTCGCCTCTGGCATTTACCATTTTCAAAAGCCGTGCCGCTAAAACAGGGTCGCTTGAAACTATTCGCTCCAAAGCCTCTCTTTGGTCTTTTTCATCAACCAGTTCAAAAAGCTGAGCTATCTGCGTTGGGAGCGTTGTTAGGCTTATCAAGCTTTTGGTTATTCTTCTGAGACGCTCGGTTTGCACCCTCACACCTCCGTGTTCGCGCTTCTTGGGCTAATGCGTTTGCGAAAAA
>WRMM01000059.1 GCA_009777135.1 Candidatus Fibrimonadales bacterium | reverse complement strand
GAATCAAACGAAGCAACTAACGATTCTTCCGCAGTATTTACAAAACGTGCAGCTCTGTTTCCAAGCAGTTTTGCTTTTTTCTCAAGCCTTTTGTAAGTTTCCGCTTTTTCTTCTGAAAATAAAGTGTCTGCAGCGTTTGATAAAATATCAACAATCGCTTCAGTCTCTTTCACAATGTCCACCACAAGATAGCCTATGGTTGTGCTGCCCATATCAAAAAAACCTATGATATGCGCACCATCCTTGTGATAATCATTTGAAGTTCCAAGCGATATTTCTATAACTCGCTCTCCCATCAATCCAGCGTTTGCAACATTCAATTTGGAATCCTTGGAAATTTTTACTTTTGCCAATACCGCAATGTCTACCCACACGCAAGAATCCGTCAATTTAAGACTCCGGACATAGCCTCTGGTCAATCCATTTACATTAACAGCATTGCCAGTTTTCAAATTGCCTACTTCCGAGAAAGCCACTTTATAATAATTGCGATCATGCCAAGGGCTATTCGGGTGCAAAAAAAACCACAGGCTAAACAAAAACAGCATGCTCAAAAAAACAATGCTGTAAAATAGCCAAGGGCGATTTTGCTTTATTTTTTTCACTTTTTATTCTCCATTTTCATCTTGATTTGAGAGATTAAAAAGTCATTTATATTTTTGGAGCTATTTAACCCCTCTCTTTTCAATAAATGGTCCATAGCCACAACTTCGGCTATAACAGCTATGTTTTTGCCAGGCAAAACGGGAATTACAACATGCGGAATTGGCATGCCAAGGATGTTGTTAGCTATGGTATCCAGCCCGGTGCGGTTGTACTGCGCCATGGCATCCCATCTTTGAAGCTCCAAAACAATGTCTAAACGTTTTTCCATTCTAACTGATTTTACGCCAAACATGGAACGAACATCTACAATACCAATGCCTCTGATTTCAATATAATGGTTAAATCCTTGCCGTCCTGTTCCAAAAATAATATCTCCAACGCGCCTCAAATCTATGGCATCGTCAGAAACCAAGCAATGCCCGCGCTCAACCAAATCCATAACGCATTCGGATTTTCCAACGCCAGACTCGCCTATAAACAGCATACCAACGCCATAAATATCAATCATGCTTCCATGCAGAAATATTTTACGCGCAAAATGATCTTCCAAATGCCTTTGCAAAGGCCTTGCAAAATTTACAGTAGGCAATTCAGTTATCATAAGAGGCGAGCCAGCTGCTTCGCACATATCTATAAATTCTTTGTGAGGTTTAAGCCCATGCGTTAAAATCCAAAGCGGCGCTTTGTATTTTGCAAAATTTGAAAAAATCTGCGTTCTTTTCTCAGCACCCACAGACTCAAGGTAATTCCATTCCGTATGCCCCAAAAGCTGTATATGCTCGTAGGCATAAGAGCCAAAGAACCCTGCAAGCGCAAGGCCCGGGCGATGCAAATCCACGCTTGTTATTTCTAAATCCGAGGTTTTGTTTATTAGAGACAGCCTAAGCTCCATGCCATATAAATTCAGCAACTCGCTCACCCTAATTGGTTTATGCGGTTTTTCTTGAATTCGCGATAAATCTTTGTAATTCATTTTGCTGCCCCTTCTGCTTTTTCAAATGGTTTTGCTAAGCCAAGCTCGCTAAAAACGGATGCGCTTCTTGCGGCATGGCTTTTATCTCCTGTTATCTCCGCCATGCGGAGCAAAATTATGCCAGAAATAAAGTATTGGTTTTTTTCGGTGGAAAAGCGCAATGCCCTTTGATAAAGTTCTTTTGAATCTTCACCATTTAAATCTGCAACTCTTGCTCTGAAAAAAGCCAATTGTCCAGGGGATTCGCTCTTATTTATTCTTTTCAAATACGCATCTGCTTCGCTGCTGTTTCTGCTGCCAGCCGCAGCGATTGCAGCTTGCCCTAAAAAATTTGCAGAAGCTTTTTTGAATGAATGATTGCGCGCTATTTCGAATGCTTCTCTATGCTTGCCTTGCAAGTTGTAAAGTTCCATATAAGCTTTGTAAAAATTCTGTCTGCTTCTTTCATCCAAAGAATTCAATTGCACCAAATCTAAAAGTTTTTTTGCATCTTCGTATTGCATGGCGTGAGTTGCAAGCGTTGCCATAGAAGTTAAAATTCTTCCCTCTGCCACAAGGTCTGCTTCTTTGCGAGCCTCCCCAAGAGCAAGCGCATACTGATTATAAGCAGCGCCATAACGCCCCTGCGAATAATATCTTTTCGCATAAAAAGCATGATTCCCAGAAGAAGCAAAAACATTGGCTATCAAAGTTAATACTCCAAGCATAACCAATGTTTTTCTCACCATGCGTCCTCCAAAAGAGGGATGGTGTCTTTTTTTGGAATTTTGCCGCGTATAAACCAAAACTTTGAAACTCCGCCTACAAAGTCATCGGTTTTGTTGATAACTTGCGAGCCATCAGAGATTATATTGCCGGTTGCTCCCACCACGGAATTCAAATTATCAACCATGCCTCCAACTCTGCCCATGGTGGTATCAAGCGAGTTTATCAATGTATTTGCCCTGCCCGTAAGGTTATCCAAATTACCCATCAATCCCATAACGCCAGTGGACAAAGTATCTGCAAAAGCCATTGCTTTTGGCATTGCGTCATTTACCTGGCTGAACATATCATTAGCACTGGTCATAAGGTCGCCCGCACCGCCAATAAAACCGCTTAACTCAGTCACTGTATTGTCCAAGCGGTCATACAATGCGCGAGAAGTCAGTAATGCGCCAATAGTGGTGCTTGAATCTCCAAGCTTGCCCAAAAGGGTATCCGCTACTTTAACAAGCACGCGTATCTCTTCTAAAATTTCGTTTGCTGTTGTCAAAACGCTTTCAATATCCTGCGCTCTGGTAGATGTAAGATAATTTCCGTCTTCTAAAATTCTGTCGCCTTTTTGCGAAATATCAATATTTATAACTCGCTCCGAAATTATGTTCTGGTCGCGCGTTACAAACAAAACCGATTTGTCGGTAATCCAGTTTTTATACTCAGCGTCAATGGTTAATTCCAGTTTCACAAAGCTGACGGAAACGCCATCGGCAAGGGAAATATCTTCAACGCGCCCAACATTAACTCCATTTATCTGAACTTTTGTGCCCTTGCTAAGCCCCTGCGCAGAGCTAATATTGCTGTAAAGGGTATATTCCTTTTTTCCTATAATGCCTTCTTTATGCAGGTAGAGCACAGAAACCAAGGCAGCCACGCACAGCACAACGGCAAGCGCTGCGCCAACAAGCAACCCTGAAAGCTCAGACCAATCTACATAACGTAGCATTTTTAGCATTATCGTGGTAATTTAGAAAAAACATTTAAATAGTTTACTATATTCTTTCCAATAAGCGCGATGGACAAAATCTGAGCTTTCTGCAGACAAAGGATTAAAGGTTAAATTTGCGGACAATTGGAGCTAAAGAAAATTCTCCTAATTAATTTGGCACGATTTTTGCATTCTTTCCAATATGTTATTCGAGAGTCTAAATGTGGCTACGCGAGGTTTGGCAGCAGCACAGCTTGGCATAAGCGTTACAGGTCAAAATATAACGAATGCTAGTACTGATGGCTATTCTCGCAAACGCATAGAGCAGAGCGCGGATTGGCGGCGCGATGGTTCTTATGGGCAAATGGGCTTTGGAGTAGAAGTTTACACTATAAATAGAATGCGCGACCAGTTTATAGACCGTCTAGTTAATGAAGAATATACGCGTTATGGCTATTTTTCGGTAAAAGACTCGGGTTTTAGCAGAATTGAGAATATTTTTGGCGAACCGCAAGCCCATGCTTTGAATAATCTTTTGAATGATTTTTGGAATGGCTGGTCAGACCTTGCAAATAACCCCGATAAAGCCGGAGCAAGAGAAACCATTCGCTCTACCACTCAAAGCTTGGTAGGTCAGTTTCATTATCTCACAACCCAGCTGCGTTCATACAAAGATACCATAAACGATGAAATAGAAATTAGAGTTAACAGAATAAATGAGCTTACCCAAAGCATTCACCGCTGCAATGTGGTGATATCCGGCTCTGAAGGCTCTATAGGCAACAAGGCAAATGATACTCGCGATCAACGTGATAGGTTGCTTGAAGAACTTTCTCAGTTGATTGATGTAGATTATTTTGAAGATGACCGCGGAGTACTTCAGGTGAGCACGGCTGGGCACATGCTTGTAAGCGGAGCAAAGAATCATGAATTGATTATGCGGCGCACGCAAGTAACGGAACAGGATGGATATCAGTATTCAAGAGTAGATATTAGTTTTGCCCAGACGGGAGGTGAATATAATCCAAAGAATGGCGCGCTTAAGGCTTTAATGGATCTTCGCGATGTTGATGTTCCCAGATACGAAGAATATCTAAATGACATTGCGAGAGGCTTGATAACCGAGGTGAATAAAATACATCAAAACGGCTATTCGCTTTCTGGTTTGACTTTCATAGATTTTTTTGACAGCGATCCGAGCAAATTCAGCGCATCTGGCATACAGCTTTCAGCTGCCGTAAAAAATGATATAAATAATATTGCAGCGGGTGCTGGTGGCAAAAGAACGGAGTCCAGTTATATAGCAAGAGTATATGATGTTCAACCTGGCGATACTCAATTTTTGGGTCAGCTTGGTCCTATTTCTAATTTGATAGTAAGAGATAGCGCCGGAAATATATTGCCTGAAACGGCTTACACTTTTGATGTTGTTACCGGAGAAGTTGAATTTCATGTAGACGGAGTGGTTTCCATAAGTTTTAGTTATGTGAGTTCTCAATACGTGGTCCCTGAATTGTCAAGCGCAAGCCCTGACAATACGCATATCCTTGATTTAGCTAGAATTGATGAGCATTACAGATATATCTATAAAAATTCTTTGGAGATAAAAGATAGCGAAGGCAATATTTTGCAAGAAGGAAAGGATTACGACATTGATTACAATACCGCGCAGATTACATTCAAATACAGCGCAACCAATGCTTTCGGAGATCCTGGCGGCAATCCAGTTTCAATAAGATTTGATTACCACGAAGGGGGTTATGCAGGCCCCAGCGATGCTGATAATGCGCTTTTGATTTCCCAGCTGCGCGACAAAGCTGTTATGCAAAGCGATATGTTTGGAAAAAGCACCCAAACCATAAATCAATTCTATTCCGGCGCATTAGGCCGCTTGGGCGTTGAGCGCAATGAAGCCACGGCTGGCTTGGATACTCGCGTTTATGCCTTGCAGCAGCTTAAAACCCGCCAAGACGAAGTTATGGGCGTTAATTTAAACGAAGAAATGGCAATGCTAATTCAATACGAGCACACTTATCAAGCAAGCGCCCGTTATCTTTCAACCGTTAATTCAATGCTAGACATTTTGTTGAATATGTAGTCTGAACCAGAATTTACAGGATTTTCAGAATTGTTCTTAATAATTGTTCTTAAATTGATATATTTTGTAAGTTGCACAAATTCTGTAAATTACTGAAGTTATGGCCAATTCTGATTCAGACATTGGTTTTCGCTCAGGGTATTAACCCTGACTCTTTGCCTGTATGGAGAGGCTATGAGAGCGTTGCAGAAGTCATTGAGCTAAAAGATACCGCAGAAAAAAAAGAAAATTTGCAGACTAAGGGCAGCAAGAGTTTTCAAACTTCTATAGGAGATGGAGGCGCAGACATTCAGCAAGAACTTAGGCTTTCTATACAAGGAGAAGTTGCAGATGGAGTTTTTATTGATGCCTACCTTGTGGACTTGGGACGCCCTGCTGGAACGGAAGTTACAACAACGCTCAGAGAAACGGATGCAGCGTATATTGGCATTGAAAGCAAAAGAATGAAATTGGAACTTGGCGATTTGAATTATGAAATAAACAGGAATATGCTTTGGGAGCTTAACCGCAAAACGCTTGGAGCAGGCGGAAAATTAAAAGGAGATAACGCTGAGGTTGGCGCAATTTATGGAACGGACAAGACCGAACGGCAAAGCATAACGTTTTACGGGCAGCCAAGCCAGCAAAAAGGTTATTTGCTCTTTTCAGATAGCGTTTTTGGGCTTATAGCTCCGCATACGGAAAAAGTTTATTTGAACGGAATTTTGCTCAGCTCCGGCAAGGACTACGAAATAAATTATGCGGGCGGCGTTTTGGATTTTTTAGGACGAATAATACCTGGTCCCGAAGACGAAATCAGAGTGGAATACGATTCTTATTCATCGCTGAATTCAAGCGAACTGAGGGGGGCAGAAGCAGCGTATCGCTCAAGATTTGTTTGGCTTGACATAGCGGCATTCAATTTGCGAGATTCGCTCAAAAGCGATAAGATGCTCGGCACTAGATTAAGAGCAGGGAATTCGCTTTTGTTCAGCGATTTGGAAATGGCAATGAATGAGCAGGAAAATAAAGCTTATCGCTGGGTTTTTGAGAGCGATAGCAATTCGCGGCAAAAGTCGTTTTTCAAAGTATCGGTAAAGGGCGGATATGCAGACAGCGGTTTTGCAAAGCCTGAATACAGTGGCAGCGAAAATGCTTGGGATAGTTTTATTTTGCGTGATAAATGGCTTTTGGAAAGCGTTCCGCAAGGCAATCTTCGCTACGATGAAGTTAGAACTGCAATGCGTTTGCCGTATGGTTTTTTTCCAGGATTTTTTATAGGCCACAGAAATTTTGAATCCGTTAGAGGCGAGGGATTTTTGCGGAGAGAAACAGAAAACGCAGAGAGTGAGGCTTTGCTTGCCAACATAAATAATTCCTTGTGGCAGGGCGAAATTAAAAGCAAATTTTTGCGGGGAAATTATCGTCCTTATGCAAATTTTCGCATGGACAGCGAAGAAAATTTGCGTTCAATTTCTGGTTTAGAGTGGGGGAACGAAAATGCAGGCAAGTATGCAAGCACTGAATTTATGCGTGAGCAGACCGATACGAGCGGGTTTTCAAATTGGAAAACTTTTGTTTTTTTAAGGGAAAAAATTTGGCATTCAGGCACGCTTTTTCAAATAAGAAATGATGACAAGCTTGGGGAGGATAAGGGGGAGCATCTATCTTTTCTCTTAGACCAGAATGCAGGTTACAGCAATCCAAATTCTGCATTGCGAGGCGAGGCTTTTTATTCGTTCAACTACACAAACGAAGTTCCTTGGGTGGCTATTTACCGCAAAGTTCCAGATGGCGCAGGCGATGTTTATTATGATTCCCTTAGCGGGCAGTATATAAGCGGCGTGGATAACGGCAATTTTGTTTATGAGGGAATGGGACGAGCGGATTCGCTTGCGAATAGGAATTATAGAAATAATTTGAGATGGAATTTGTCTATGCATCCCGTGATTTTTATAAAAAGAGGTTTTTTGAGCGACATGACATTTTTTGCAAATGGCGAATGGCTGTTGCACAAAACGGAAAAATTGCTGCTGCTGGAAAACTCTGCTCTTTGGGAGCATCCAAAAAACAAAGGCTCTCTTATGTTTACTGTGAATAACAAATGGAATAAGGAGCCGCAAATAAATTTTGAGGAAGTTTTGTTTAGCCAGGAGGCAAAGGCTAGCTACAGAGGTCGGCAAAAAGAGGATTTTTCGCTGAGGCTGAAAAGAGAGGAGGCAGAATTTTCTCTTAGCGAATTGAGTTGGCTTTCTTATGAGGGCGAGTTGGCATGGCTAAGGGAATTGGGCAAAGGTTTTTCGCTTTCGCCTTTTTATTCGCGAAAATTCACGGATGGTTCTTATGTGCAAGAATCTTGGAATACTTTGCTGCAAAAGGGTGGCATAAATGGAAAATGGCAAAGCGAAAAAGGCGATTTGGCGCAGCTTGGCATTTCTGGAAATTATGTTGAAAAATCAAGCGACATTTCTCCCTATTCTGCGGTTGATGGTTTTGAGAAGGGTTTTTCTTGGCGCAGCAGCGCAATGGCGCAAATGGCTTTTGGCAAAAACTTTTTTCTTTCTGGGCAGTATGTAATTAGAATATGGCAAGAAACGGTAATTCAAAAGCTGAGCATGGAAGCCAAGGCGGTGTTTTAGTTTTATGAACGCAGATAGAAATTAAAATTTCGGTTATAAGCATAAAAACATATACTATTTTTTTTAAAAAAATGTTAAAAAGGGCTTGACTTTTTATATATAATTTACTATATTTGTCCTAAAATTGTTTTTTTCCGATAGGAGACACAAAATGCCCGTTTCAATTCAGCAAATTGAAAAACTTTTGCTAGGGAAATACGCTTTTTCGCATTTAAACTTTTCTATGATGCTTATGCGCCAGAAAATGTCTTATGTGAGCGACCCTTCGCCAGCCATGTTGCAAAATTGCGCAAAGGAGATTTGTAACTTTTTAGATAAATTCAAAACGGCTATGGGTGCCGATTACGCCCTAATAGAAAAACTATAAAGGAGAAAATATGTTTATCACATTTGAAGAAACATCTAAACTAATAGAGAGCGGAAAATTGCTTCACATTGCCGGCACCGAAGCTTTGCTCAAAAAACTGCCGAAAGGCAAATGGGTTGGCGGCTCAACCGAATATTTCATGGCAAAAGACGGCGGCAAAGTCTCTGGAGAGCATTTATTTGTAACGGAATTCCCATACCAAGAATTCTCCATCAAATCTTACTCGGCAGAAGAAATCAAAAACGTAGCCATTGACGCCTTTGATAACGGTTTTTCCATAGCGATTGTGCCTTTTGACAGCGCAGTCCATAAGGAATACGCCCAAAATGCGGCAGGGTTCAAAGATATGTTTATGAAAAACATTGTCGGGTGGATTTCTGGCGTAAATCTTGGCATCCCTGGGCAAACTCCCGTAGCTGCAGACGGCACGGCAGCCTCAGTGTATAACGACAAAGCAGTTGTCCTTCACTTAAGAGTTCCAGATGGCAAGCAAGTTGAAGTTAATATAATCAACATATTCTCCCAAGACGAATCTTCTCCGGTGATTACTTTTGCAGAAGAAGGCTTTTCGG
Organism: Candidatus Fibrimonadales bacterium; assembly: GCA_009777135.1. Taxonomy (GTDB): domain Bacteria; phylum Fibrobacterota; class Fibrobacteria; order Fibrobacterales; family Fibrobacteraceae; genus Fibrimonas. Next base: position 200 of record WRMM01000059.1, on the reverse strand, counting down.
CTACAAAATGTTTTGTAGATGGCAAAGAAACCGTGCTTGCAGACTACATAGCCCAAAACAAAATAGACACAAAGCTTCCGCTTGTTGGAGACTACTCAGGCAATGGCGTAAATATTTCCTTCAAAGCCATTGAAAACGGCGTTGTGAATTTTTACGCTCCAGTGTTCAGCGGCATTGAGTACAGAATGGCAAAAAGCATA
>WRMM01000058.1 GCA_009777135.1 Candidatus Fibrimonadales bacterium | reverse complement strand
TAAAATGACAGCAAAAGAAGCCCTCAAGCTTTGGAAAAACGCACACTGGACTGAGCTTGCAAAAGCAGCTCATGAAAAACGTATTGAAATTCATGGCAAAAAAAATGTTAGCTACACGGTTTTCAGGATAATAAACTACACCAATATTTGCAAAGTAGCCTGTTCTTTTTGCTCATTCAAAAGCAGCGCAGGAACAAAGCCCTACACGCAGTCCCTCGGTGAAATTCATTCTGAAGCGTTAGAAGCAAAAAAACATGGCGCAAGCGGAATTTTTTTGCAGGGCGGAGTTAATCCCGAAATTCCGCTTGATTATTATTTATCCGTTTTAAATATTTTGCATAAAGAATTAAAATTTCCTGTTCGCGGTTTCTCTCCCGTGGAGCTTTTTAATATGGCAAAAAACAATAAAATGCCATTGCCGGAACTTTTGCAAAAATTAAAAACGGCAGGCCTTTCTTCCGTGCCCGGAGCAGGCGCAGAAATTATGACTCCAAGAATGCGCAAAATTTTAGCTCCCCAAAAACTCTCCGCAAAAAACTGGTGCAAAGTTATGGAAGAGTGCCACAAACAAGGGCTAAAAAGCAGCGCAAACATAGTGATTGGCTCAATTGAAAGCCCAGAAGATATTATTGAGCATTTAAATTATGTTCGCGAAGTTCAAAATAAAACAGGCGGGTTCCAAAGCTTTATCCCATGGGTATTCCAGCCGCAAACAAATAATTTTCCCATTCGCCACGTGCGCAGCGATGAATACATAAAACTCGTTGCGCTTTGCAGATTATTTTTCCACAACATACCAAACATCGAAGTTTCTGTTCTGGGAATGGGCAAAGCCTTGGGCGAACTAGCTCTCTACGCAGGCGGAAATGACATTAGCAGCGTTGTTTTAAAAGAACGGGTAATGCTTTCTCAAGGCATATCAAGCATAAAAGAAGCTGAAATTTTTATAACAGAAGCGGGTTTTAAACCTGTGAGACGCGGGATTAATTATTAAAAACGCAATCAGCTTTACAGAACGCTAGCCGCTAACCATTTCATCACCATCGCAGTTTCTCCATTGCCGTAATATTTTTTTCTTTCTGTGATTTTTTCGTATCCTAATTTTTTGTAAAGGGAAATTGCAGCGAGGTTGCTTTCTCTTACTTCAAGGAAAAAACTTTTGATGCCTTGAGCGGCAAGTTCTCTTTGGCAATGCTCCATCAGCATTTTTGCCAAGCCTTTGCGTTGCTCAGCGGGCAGAACCGCTATGGACAAAAGCTCGCACTCATCGCCAGCCGCCTGCCAAATGGCAAATGCTTTTTTCTCCAAAACCCAAGCTGCTGAGTTGGGCTTCCACAGCGGCAACCCATTTTCGCTTTGAAGAGCGGCTATCCACTCAAAATCCCATTCTGTTGCAAAGCGAATCATATTATAGAATTTACTATTTTTCCACTATGAAAATCACCATTGAAATAATTAAAATGGCGCTGGGTGACCCTGTTACCGTGGTTGTGCTTTTGATTTTAGCCTTTTTCTCCTTTATTATTTGGGGAGTAGCAATAACCAAATTTTTCTCGCTAAAAAGCAAACGAGAGGCGAATGCAAATTTTTACAAAGCTTTTGGACGCATAAAACATTTTGCTGAAGTTGAAAATTTTTCCGTAAAAGCCTCGCCGTGCCCGCTGAAAAACATAACCGATGCCGTGGTTAAAGAAGCTGGGAATTTAAGCCCATTTGTAAGCGTTGAAACTTTGGCGCCCCGCTCAGAAATGCTAGAAGATACCATGCAGCGCGAAATTGAAGCCTGCAGGCTGGAAGAAGATTCCAAATTATCTTTTCTCGCTATAGCTTCCAATGTTTCGCCGTTCTTTGGGCTTTTTGGAACGGTGTGGGGCATTATGCAGTCTTTTTACGAAATAGGAACGCATGGCTCCGCAGATTTAAGCGTTGTGGCTCCTGGAATTGCGGTTGCTTTGATTACCACAGTCGCTGGTTTGATAGCGGCTATTCCTGCTTCCATGGCATATAATTATTTTGTTTCTCGCAACAACCGCCAAGAAATTCTTTATTACAATTTTTCTTCGCATTTGCTAAGCTTATTTAAACGCGGAGATTTGCTGGCAATAGAAAAGGTTTTAACAGACAGGGAACTTCAAAAATGAAGCGAAGTCGCAGCAAGTCCCTGAATCAAGAGATGAATTTAACCAACTTGATAGATGTTGTGTTTGCCATCTTGATAGTTTTTTTAATATCCGCTCCTCTTATGAGCCAGGGTATAAAAGTTGATTTGCCCGATGCCGAGTCTCCTACCCTTGAGCAAAAAAAAATGCTGAAAGTTTCTATCACCAAAGATGAAGAAATTTTTATTGGCGAAGACAGGGTTTATATAGACGACTTCAATGAAATTTTTAAATCTCGCTGGGAAAATGAAGCACCCGTAGTGATAAATGCCGATGAGTCTGTGAATTACGGCATTGTTATGAAGGTTGTGTCTTTGGTTCAGTTGGCTGGCGTTAAGCAGCTAGGTTTTTTGACTTTGGAAAGGAAAGAGGAGAAAAGAAGATGAGCGTTTATTCTTTTGGCAAAAAAAAGCCAGTTATTGGCGAGCGTGTTTTTATGGCGCCAGGCGCATGCGTAATAGGGGAAGTTGAGCTTGCAGACGATGTTTCTATTTTTCACAACGCAGTTTTGCGCGGAGATATTAACAGCATAAAAGTTGGCAAAAAAACTAACATACAAGATAATTCAACGGTACATTTGGCGCACAATAAAGGCGTTGTTATAGGCGAGTGTGTCACGGTTGGGCACAATGCCATTTTGCATGCCTGCACAATTGAAGATTACTGCATTATAGGCATGGGTTCTTGCATTATGGATGGCACGGTAATTGGGCATCACAGCATTGTGGGAGCAGGCGCTCTTGTAACCAGCGGCAAAGAGTTTCCGCCATATTCCCTGATAACCGGCAGCCCCGCTCGGAGGCTCCGCGATTTAACAGAAGAAGAAAAAGAATTTTGCAAAATCAGCGCAGAAGGCTATCTTAAAGTTAAGGATGAATTCCTTACGCCAGCTTGCTAATAAAATACCCCGCTGCAACAGCAGTGCCTATAACGCCGGCCACATTCGGGCCCATTGCGTGCATAAGCAAAAAGTTTTGCGGGTCGTATTTTGCTCCAACGGTTTGGCTAACGCGAGCCGCCATTGGAACCGCGCTAACGCCTGCAGAACCTATCAAAGGATTAATAGGATTCTTTGGGCTTAAAACGTTCATAACCTTTGCAAACAAAACACCGCTGGCAGTGCTAATTCCAAAAGCAAAAACGCCAAGAACTATAATCATAATAGTGGTCGGACGCAGGAACAAGTCTGCCTGCATGGTCATGCCTACGGAAGTTCCCAAGAAAATTGTAACCACATTTATAATTTCGTTCTGCGAGGCTTTTACCAACCTATCCACAACGCCGCTTTCTTTTAGCACGTTGCCAAGCATAAGCATAGCCACAAGCGCAGAAACATCTGGAACAACTATTACGCAGAATATCAAAACCATTATGGCAAATACAAGCTTTTCAAGTTTGCTAACAGGGCGCAAAGATTTCATTCTTATTTTACGCTCTTTTTCGGTGGTGAATGCCCTCATAATTGGCGGCTGAATCAACGGAACCAAAGCCATGTAGGTATATGCCGCAACCGCTATGGGACCAAGCAAGTGCTTGGCAAGCTTATTTGAAAGGAATATGGAAGTGGGACCATCCGCACCGCCTATTATGCCTATGCTTGCAGCTTCGCCAAGAGTGAATACTCCGCACACAACAGCAACAAAAGCCGTAAAGAGAACGCCCATTTGCGCCGCGCCGCCCAAAAGCAAGGTGCGTGGATTGGCAATCAATGGACCAAAGTCCGTCAATGCGCCAACGCCCAAGAATATAATCGGAGGGAACAGCTCTAAATGAATGCCTTGGCTAATATAATAGTAAAGACCTTCAAAGGGAACGAACATGCCTTCTATGTTCCAGCCACCGTCATAAAAGAGGCGAGTAGGCAAATTGGTCAAAAGAGAACCAAAAGCTATAGGCACAAGCAAAAGCGGCTCAAACTGCTTTTTAATACCAAGGTATAGAAGCACGCTGGCCACTACCCACATAATTAACATCTGGCTGGATATATCCTTAAAGCCCATGTTATTCACCATTTCCATTACTGTTTCCATTTTATCCTCTCTAAAATTTACCTGCCTTCAATTTTGCTCTGCGCGCTGGCGTCTATTTTGCTCGGGTTATCCAAAACCACAAGCTCAACATGCCGCGTTGGAATGAACATGAACTTTCCATACTTCATCATATATATGAACTTCTGGTCAGATTCCAACTTTCTGCACAAGCGAACATATTCCTCTCTGGCCTTTTCAACATCAGCCTTAAAATACAGCCTGATTTTCTCACCAGAAATTAAATTTATGGTGATAGTATAATTATCAAGCCCGCTACCTTCAAAAGCAGATGCCATACATTAGCCTATTGTGAGCAATACCGTTCCTTCTTCTACCGCATCGCCTTCTTTGACGTCAATGCTCTTAATTGCGCCTGCGGCAGGAGCAAAAATTGGAGTTTCCATTTTCATGGCCTCCAGCACTATAAGCTCCTGATTTGCGCTGACAGCTGCGCCAACAGCCACCTTTATTTTCATAACCTGCCCGGCCATCGGGCTAGACACGGTTGTTCCGCCGGCAGCAACTGGCGCTGGAGCCGGAACGGGAGCAGGAGCCGCCACAGGCACCGGTGCTGCTGCTGGAGCAGGCGCTGGCGCGCTAACTGGCGCTACCGTGGTGATTACGTCGCCCAGAACTTCAACTCCTACGTCGTAAGTTCTGCCTTCTAAAGTAATACGAAGAGTTTTCATAACTATTCCTTCTGGTTAAACCTTGTGTGCATGGAGCGTGACTCTGCCTTGAATAGCCCAAGTCCAGTCCATAGTGTTAAGTGGTTTGAATTTTACAACGCTAACAGGCTTGCCGCCAAGGGCCTGCGTAGCAACAGCGCTAATTATGGCTAAAAACAATTCATCGCTCATGCCTGGATGTATGGTTGTTTTTGCTGCAACCGTGCCAACCAAAGCCGCAAAAGTTTCATCTTTCATGCCTGGATGTATTGTTTCTGATTGCTGAGCGGGTTTGGATTTTGGAGCCTCTTTTGTTAAACCGAGAATATTCAAAACACGGCTGACAATAGCAAGCAAACCCCACATAATCGCCAAAACAGAGATTACAAGCACAAAGCCTGCGCCTTGAAACTCAAGCAGATTACCAATTCCATAAGTTGAAGTTGTGTCGTCTTTGGCTTTATATTCATCGCCCAATTTGACGGTTGCCAGTTTTTCTTTAATTCCAACTTCGCCAGCAGCTTCTTCCAAAGCCTGCTTGGCTTTTGCGCTTTCGGCATAAGTTTTGTAAAGAACCTGAGGATTGCCTTCATGGTCTTTTACAACTTTTACAACAACAAGGGAATCTTTTTTGCCATCCTTGTAGGTTGCCCATTGGTAATGCCCTGCAACCTTGCCGTCCTTGTCTTTTATATCAAAAACCTCGGAAAGGCCAACTGCATTAGTTGCAGCAGCTGGCGTTGCTGGCGTGGGCACATCGGATACAGGCTGCGTATCAGCGAAATCGTCTTGCGGAATATTGTCTTGGCTCATAACGGTATCAATCCATGCTTTTTAGGTGGGCGCGTAGAACGCTTGGTTAACGAGAAACGCAAAGCCAAAGCTATATGGTATCTAGTTTCCGAAGGTTCTATTACATCTGTTATCATATTCGTTTCAGCTGCTTGCCATGGGCTTGCGAATTTGCTGCGGTATTTTTCAACAAGCTCGGCTCTTTTGGCTTTGGCAGCAGCTTCGCCGCCTTCGGCTTTAGCGGCATCAATTTCTCTTTTATACACAACGGGAATTGCTCCCTCTGCGCCCATAACGGCAATTTCTGCGCAGGGCCAGGCGTAAACAAAATCTGCGCCCATATCTTTGGAGCACATGGCAAGGTAAGAACCTCCATAAGCTTTGCGCATTATTACTGTTATTTTTGGAACGGTTGCGGCAGCGTAGGCAAAAAGCATTTTTGCGCCATGCCTGATTATACCGCCTCTTTCTTGTGCAAGGCCGGGCATAAATCCAGGCACATCTACCAAATTCACAACGGGAATATTAAAGGCATTGCAAAAGCGAATAAATCTTGCGCCTTTGTCTGAGCTGTCTATATCCAATGCTCCAGCTTTTACAGCGGGCTGGTTGGCTATGATGCCTGCAACCATGCCTTCTATGCGGGCAAAACCGATTACTATATTTTTTGCAAAATCTTTTTGAACTTCAAGCCACTGGCCTTTGTCTGTGATGGCCTCTATCACCTTATGCACATCAAAAGCCATTCTGGAATCTTCTGGAACAAGCTCGTTAAGGCCTTCGTTAGTGATACTTTCTATGGCTTCTGGCAGAACATGCGGCGGGTTCATCATATTGTTGAGCGGCAAAAAGCTCAGCAATTTTTTGGTGATGGCAATTGCATCTTTGTCATCTTCTGCAACAAAATGAATGTTTCCGCTTATGCTGGCATGGGCATCTGCCGTGCCGTATTGCTCAACGGGAGCTTCTTGGCCTGTGGCGGCTTTAATAACGCTTGGGCCGCATATATACATCTCCGCATTTTTGCGAGTTTGAATTAAAAAATCTGTGAGCGCAGGGCTATACGCCGCGCCGCCAGCGCAAGGTCCGGCTATAATGGAAATTTGGGGAACAAGGCCAGAGGCTTGAACATTGCGAAAAAATACCTGCCCGTAACCGCTAAGCCCCCATATTCCTTCTTGTATTCTTGCTCCGCCGGAATCGTTTATGCCTACTATCGGAAAGCCTAGCTCACAGGCTTGGTCTTGGATATCGCAAATCTTTTGAGCGTGCATTTGAGCAAGCGAACCGCCGCTAACCGTAAAGTCTTGGCTGAACACCGCAACAGGGCGGCCATCTACATTGCCCACGCCTGTGACAACGCCGTCGCCAGGCAGTCTCTTTGCTACTGGACGCGCTTGGTCAACATGCATTCCTGATTCTTGAAATGAGTTCTCATCATAAAGTGCTTCTATGCGTTCGCGGGCGCACAGCTGGCCTTTTGCATGGCGTTTTTCAATTTTGTCTGCACCACCGCATAGCTTTGCTTCTGTGCGCCGGGCTTTTAATTCTTCTAAAAATTCTGGTTTTATTGGCATATTGTATCCTTAGGCTGGTGAGCAGAATTCTGTTAAAGCACCGTCTGTGAACTTTGGATGCAAAAAGCCTATGTTCATATTGCCCGCTCCCTTGCGTGGGACTTTGTCAATAAGAGCTATGCCCTTAGACTCGGCTGCAAGTAATTCTGCGGCTACATCGTCGCTTTCATAAGCTACGTGGTGCAAGCCGCCTTTGCCTTTGTTGTTTTCAATGAATTTTGCAACGGTAGAGTCTGGACTGGTAGGTTCAAGAAGCTCAATCCAAACGCCGCCTACATCAAAAAACGCAGTTTTTACCTTTTGATCAACGACTTCTTCAATACGGGAGAGCTTCAAGCCAAGCACGTTTTCATAGTAGCCACGAGCTTCTTCAATGGAAGGAACCGCTATAGCGATATGGTCAATTTTCTTAATCATCAAACACCTCTTTGGTAAGTAATTCAATAAATATAGAAATTTTTTGGAGAGAGTTGGCGTTGTGGAGCCTCTACCTGAGGCTTGTTTTGGCGATTCACCACGCCTTCTCGCACAAAACCTCAGCATCGTTTTTGTGCACGCCAACCCCAATGGCGTAAGCTGGCTTCTTTTTGCTTGCGTTTGTCAAATACTTTTGCTCCTTTATCTGAAGCAAAGCCTCATTAATCGCAGGCTTAACGCCCCTAGCAGTTTTGGAAACCTTGAATTCTATAGCGGCAGTCCAGTTCTTTGACTCAACAAACAAATCGTATCTGCCAAAACCAGCCGCATTGTTGGAGCGAACATCAAAACCGAGAGCAACCATTAAGCCCAGAACAAAGCCGTGGTAAGTCTTCTCCAAATTATCGTGCAAATCAAAATAGGAAAGCTTGAAAGAAAGAAGCCGCGTCAATTCCTTGCTAAAATAATTAACATTGTCTATTTTGGAGAAAATTTCATTCAATTGAGCCTGCTCCCCGCTTTCCACAATGCTTCCCAAAATATAATCTTCCCAAACCATCATAAGCTCTTGGTTCGGAACTTTCAGCGTGTAAAGGCGCTTCTCCGGCCTATCGCTTCTAACCTCGTCCCAAGCGAGATAGCCTGCCTGAACAGCAAGGGCAAAATAAAATTTGTCTTTCTTATCGGCAAACAACTCTTTCAATGATACCCTAGGGTCAAGTTCCGTGGCAAATGTATTGCCGAATTTCTTCACTGCCTCGCCTATGCACAAGGCCTTGTTCTCTGTGAGCAAATCGCCGAGAAGGTTTATTGTACCGCTCTGGCCCCAGTAGTTGGATATCTTGCCTCTATCCAAAAAGTACATCACTGAATAAATGTAAAATACATAAGAGTTGCCTACATGGATTCCATCGTACCATTTCTTGACCATTGGGAAATCCTTAGGCTCAACAAGAGCTTTCACCTCTTTCTGCGTCAGCCCGAAATCCTCGTCGAACTCGCTCTCGGTGAACACATCGTAAGCGCTCACATTGTTCAAATTGCTGAATATGCTCTCCTGACTAATCCTTAAAACGCCCGTAAGCAAGGCTTTGTGCAAATAGGGATTGTCTTTGAAGCCGGAATTGAAAACCCCAGACATGTAAGCTCGTATGTTTTTATACTCATCGCTGCCAATATTGTCCATAAAAATTTTATCGTATTCATCTATCAGCACAACGGGATTCTTTCCATATACTTCGCTCATGTTTTCCAGAATGTAGCGAATGCCCATTATTTGGGTGTCATCTTTGTTTTCTATGAATTGCTTTACAAAACTGCTCCATTTTTCCTCCGGTATGTATTTGGTCGCAATATCAACAAGCATTCTTTTTACCGATATTTTATAGTCGTCTATATGCAGATTCTTGAAAGTCAAATACACAACGGGATATTTGTTTAAATTCTCCCTGAACACTTTCCTCTTTTCAATCTTCAATCCCTTGAACAAATGCCCGGACTTCTTTTTGCAGTCCAGAAACTCCGCAAGCATATTCATATTTAGGCTTTTG
>WRMM01000057.1 GCA_009777135.1 Candidatus Fibrimonadales bacterium | reverse complement strand
TTATTCCAAGCCCAACGGAAGCAAAACTAAACAAACGTTCAGGAGTTTCAAGACCCGCTCTGCCTATAAATTGATGCAGTCCATGGAAATCCTTATTGCTCTTCAAATTCAAATAACTGTATGAGCCTTGCAAATACCCGGATGTATAATCAGAAAGCCCAAGTTCAAAGCCTATGCCTCCATAAGGAGCAGTTTTGATTTCTTTTTGCAAATCGCCCAAAAAACTATTTGCGCCCGCTTCAATGGAAAAAGTTTGGGAAAATGCGGTTGCGCAAAGCAGGGCGCAGAAAAGAACAGTTTTTATCGGAAAATTCGCCATGTTGCCACCAAACCGCATATCGCTACAATATAAAATGTTATTTTTTGCCAAAGCTCAAGCGGAAAATTCGGCAACAAAATATAAACCGCCAAAAGAAAGATAGACCATACCATATAAGGGATTACTTTTTTGGAATAGAGCCTTAAATTAAGCTTGAAAAGATAAACATTATTCCAAATAGACTGCAATAAAATAAATGCCAATGTAGAAAGCGCCGCTCCCGGCAAACCCCAAACAGGAATCAAAAAATAATTCACAAGAAAAGCCACGCTTAGTGAAGCAAGGTCCATTTTTAATGTATATAAGCTTTTGCCAATCCCATTAAGTACCGCGCCAGTAAGCAAAAAAAATCCGCCGAACAAATGAGCAAATAAAAGAATGCCCAAAGTTTCTGGCTGAACAATAAAATCCTTTCCAGCAAGCATAAGAACTTGCTCTGGAAACAGTACTATAAAAAATCCTATAGCCAGTTGTATAAGCGTTACCATATTTACGCAATAGGAAAATACTGGCTTTAAATCCGTGTTAAGCCTTTCTTTGTTCATTCCCGCTATAACGGGCAGCAGGATTGGCGTATAGCTTTGGCGAATGGTGCGGAGTCCGTTGGAAATAGTAACCATAACCGCATAAACGCCCGCTTCTCCTGGTCCAAGCAGCAATAAAACCATCCACACGTCAACGCGCATTAAAAAGGTGGCTACTACTTCTGAAAATCCTCGTGGTATGGAATAAATCAAAAGTTCTTTTGGTATTTTATTTCTGGAGATTTTTAAGGAAAACGGAAGCAGTGGAATATATATAAGGCAGCCAAGAACATTTGCTATTAAAAGCCCGGCAGGTAACGCATAAGGAATACTGGCAAAATAAAATGCAATGGATACAAGTGGCGCAAACGCATATACAGAACAGTCGGTTATAAACATTCTGTATTGCGGTTTGCGAATGCCTTCAGCCGTTCCACCAAAAATATGCAAGGCTGCCCAAGGTATAATTGATAAGGCGTAAATGGACAGTTCCGTAGAAGACAATGTGGCAAGGCTTTCGGAATATTTATGCAAGCCAAATATAGCGCACATAAATAAAGCGGCAAAAATAATAACTGATATAATAACCGAACGATTAAGAGACTCATTAAACCCCAAATGCAATGGACGGTTGTTCACATTGTTTTGTGGCAAAAACCAGTTTAATCCCTTGTCTAAGCCAAACACGGCTACTCGGCTCAAAGTGAGCATCCATAATTGCATTCCAATAAAAATTCCAAAAGCTTCTTTTCCAAAAATCCTAGCCAAAATAATTGTAAATACAGGAGCTGCAACTTTAAGCGCAGTACCTAAAAAATTGTACAAAGTGCTTTTGAACAGAAATCTTTTATCGATTTCTAAGGAATTACGTAGCATTTAGAATAAGATAGAAAAATTAAAAGGGCAACTGAGAATAAGTTTTTGATGCAACAGAAGTGTGCGCCAATACATTCCGTGCCAGTTCAGCAAAAGCAGTAGTTGAATTTTCTTCTATCCATTTTTGATTAAATCGCTGATGCAAATATATTTTTTCAATACCGTTATACCAATGCACAACCCGTGTTTGCGGCAATAAAATTTTATTTAAGCGTTTGGCAGAACCTTCGTTAAATATATGGCGGAAAACATTAGGACCTACTGGAAAGAAATATGCTGGCGGCAATACTTTCATATTCTCCGAAGTTTTATTTTTGGTCATCTGCTGCAAAAGACGGGTACCCAAGCGAAACCGCCTAAGCTGTTCTTCTTTGCTCATTTCATTTATTGCGGCAAAAGCATCTTTTATCAATTTATTTTTTGGTTCGGAAGCAAGCACGGCATTGCTTACCGCCAAATTGAAAAAGTCTTCTGCCAATCTAAAAATCTGCTCTCCATGCGGTGCATTTGCGCACAAAAAACTCCAAGCATAGCGCAATCCTGCAGCTACATAAAGAAAGGGATTTGCTGATTTAACACGTGGAAAATCAAGTAGACTTTGCGGAAGCGCAAGCGGTTCTTGCCCGCAAAAACCTTTATATTGCAGCAAATCATCCCAAGGTTTAACCGTTATTGTATCGGTATCCAGATAAACGCCACCTTCTTTGTACAATAGCGCCAAACGCAGCAGATTTGCTTTTGAAGCCGGGCTTTTAAGAATTTTATACAAATGATGGCAAATACCATTATCCCCTAAATCAGAAAATAAATTCTCTACGTCTATTTGCCTTAATAAAATTTCGCTGTCATTTTTTATGAGGTCATAGCCTGCACCGCTAACTTCGTTCTCTATATATAAAACGGTTTCTTTAGGTTTTTGAACCTGCCGAGCAGAAAGTACTGCAAGGCCTGTTCCCCATGGCAAGTCTTTGCCAAGATAAATGAAAAAAACTCTATTTGGAATCATTTGAGTAATATAGAAAACTTTTCTAAAATGGCATTCATTTGCTGGTCATTTGCGCTTTGTATTACATTAATCGCAGATAAACTATCTTCTTCGTCAAGGCCATTTACTTTTTTCAGCTTTGAATATCCGTTCTTAACAACGCAATGATTCGTTCCTTTTATTTTTGCCAAAGCCCAATATGTTATGTCATCATTGAGCGGAGACAAAACCATTGCTTCCGCTAAATGCTCGGTAGCCAAAGCATTTGGCGGATATAGTACGCCACCAACCCCTGTTGGAAAAAGTTTGGATGAGTCATTTTCGCTGGTTGCTCGCCATTTCCACTGGTTGTACGGTTTGTCTTTGCAAACTATATGCGCCCTGTGGCAGCAAATTTTCTGCGGGTTTTTCTTATGGGTTTCCAATAGTAACTCCAGCCAGTTTTCAGGGTAGTATACATCGTCATCAGCCGTTATCAATATATTGCTCGGAAAATCTTCAAGCGCATGATTGAGTTTAGTATATGCTCTTATGTCTTTGCGAAATCTAATTTCCAAACCATGTTCCACTTCTTTTTTAAGCAACAACGGGATATTGTTTTCATTCCAGTTTTCCTTATCCAAATAAAGCACTATTTTATCTGGAAGAATGTTTTGGTTAAATAAACTCCATATAGCATAAGGAGCTGTTTCGGCGGTTCTTTTGCCATAAGTCGTCAATGATATTATGAATCTGGGATTTTTTGCTTTTTCAGACAAGAGAACTGGGAAATTGCCATTCTCTATTTTTTTGCTCAAATGCTTTTTTTTATTGGAAGCAAGCTTTCTAATAATTTTATTCAACATGCTTATAAATATAGAAAACTTATTATATCCCGCGCCAATTTTGCAAAAGCAGAAGTTGGATGCTCTTCCAGCCACTTCATATTTAATTGCTGGCGCAAATATTTTTTCTCAACGCTGTTGTACCAATGTATAATTCGTGTTTGCGGAAGCAAAATTTTATCTAGGCGCTTTGCAGAACCATTGCGGAACAAATGCATGCTTATATCAGGACCAAGCGGATAAAAATACGCAGGAGGAAACAGCTCCATGCTTTCCGAAGATTTATTCTGGGTCACTTTTTGCATAATATGAGTGCCCAAGCGATAATGCTTTAACTGCTCTTCTTCATTCATTGCATTTATTTCAGCAAAAGCTTTTTCAAAAAATTCATTTCCGGCTTCGGAACCTAAAATTGCTCCATTAGCGCTAAGGGAAAAAAGCTTTTCCGTTGGTCTGAAAATTTGCTCCCCATGCGGCAAATAAACGCATAAAAGCCGCCAAAGAAAACGAACCCATGCAAACATGTAAAAGAAAGGATTTTTAGAAGCGAATAATTTTTGCGGAAATGCCACCGGCTCAAGCCCGCAAAAACCCTTGCGTTGTAGCAAATCGTCCCAGGGTCTAACCGTTATTATATCAGTATCTAAATAAACGCCGCCTTGTTTGTACAGCAGAGCATAGCGCAGCAAATTTGTTTTTGACACAGGTTTTTTAAGAGCCTTGTACAGGCGGCTGCAAATGCCATTGTCTCCCAAATCAGAAAATATGGAATCATCTATTTTTTTTAGCGTAATGCCGGGCACGTCTTTTATCAAATCGTAGCCCTCGCCGCTCATTTCGCCTTCGCCGCTTTCTATGTACAATATAGTTTCTTCCGGTTTTTGAACCTGCTTGGTAGAAAGTATTGCCAACCCTGTTGTCAAGGGTATCTTATTGCCAAACCATATAAAAAAAACTCTATTTGGAATCATAAGGGTAATGTAGAATTTTTTATATTCCTCTTATGAATATTTTAGTAACTGGTGCAGCGGGTTTTATTGGCAATGCGGTAGCCATAGCGTTATTGCAAAGAGGTGATACGGTTATAGGCATAGACAATATGAACGATTACTACTCCGTAGAATTGAAAAACGCAAGATTGAAACGCATTTGTCTGAATCAAGATTTTCAGGATTTTAGGATTTTCAAGATTGATGTTTGCGATAAATCGAAGTTAATTGAAGTTTTTGATGATAATAAAATAGATGCTGTTGTGCATTTGGCGGCGCAGGCTGGCGTGCGCTATTCATTGGAAAATCCTCAAGCCTATATAGATAGCAATATTGTTGGCACTTTGAATATTTTTGAATGTTGCAGAAATTTTGGCGTAAAAAATATTGTATATGCAAGCAGCAGTTCTGTTTATGGGGATAATGCAAAAATTCCATTTAGCACAGATGACAGAACAGACAATCCGGTTAGCTTGTATGCCGCTACTAAAAAATCTTGCGAATTGATGGCGCACACATATTCGCATTTGTTTGATTTGAACATGGCAGGTTTGCGTTACTTCACGGTTTATGGTCCTTGGGGCAGGCCAGATATGGCGCCAATATTATTTGCAAAAAATATTTTAGAGGGCAAGCCCATAAAGGTTTTCAACAACGGAAATATGAAAAGAGATTTCACATACATAGACGATATTGTAAACGGAACAATTGCTGTTTTGGACTGGGGCGGACGTGGTATTTTCAACATAGGTCGCGGTGAGCCAGTTGATTTGATGCGTTTTATTGAGATTTTAGAATGTGAGCTGGGCAAACCTGCAATAAAAGAATTTTTGCCAATGCAACCCGGAGATGTGCCAGTAACTTGGGCAGATACAATTGCGCTGGAAAAGGCTACGGGATATTGCCCAAAAATCTCTTTGGAAGAAGGCATTAAACATTTTGCGCGCTGGTACTTAAATTACTATATTTGAGGTTGCAATGACAGCTCTGGAATCAGCATTAATTTTTATTTTGGACTTTTTTCATAACTTAACCAATAGTTATGAACTTTCTTTGATTTTGCTTTCGGCTTTTGTGAGCCTTGTTCTGATACCCTTCTACCATTTAACGGGAATTTTAGAGAAAAAAGAAAGAACCATTAAGCAAAGATTGGCAATGTATAAACCAAGCTCGCATAAAAACTTAAAAGAACTTTACGAGCAATTTGGCTATTATCCTTTTTATTCCCTCCGCTCGCTTGCCTCGCTTTTCATTCAAATTCCAATTTTGATAGCGGCATACAATGCGCTGAGCCATTACGCTCCCTTAAAAGAAACATGGCTTGGCTATCCAGATAATTTTTTAGCTGGATTTAACATATTTCCTTTCGTTATGACATTAATAAATTTGTGCGCAGTTCTTATTTCCTCGGTGGCAGAAAGCAAGGAGCGAAAACAGGGAATATTTATAGCCATGTTCTTTTTTGCGCTTTTATATGCAAGCCCTGCCGCGCTTTTGGTTTACTGGACTTTTAACCAGCTATTTTCTTTTGCCAGATACTTGATGCTTTATCCAATTCCGAAAATCAAACTGCCATCATTTTTGAATTTCAATTTTATCTGGCAGTTTTTGTTGGTAATGACAATTCATTCATTGCTAACCGTATTTGTAGGAAAATCTCTATGCGGGGGTTTGGGGTGGGGTTCAGCCCTTGCAGTATTAATCATTTATAAATTTGTTGCAAAAGCAAAAATTCCCTTTACGATTCCTAATTATAAAATACTAATACTGAATATAAGTGCAATGATTTTTCCTGCTGTTTTGATTTTTAAATCAAACGAAGTTTATTTCTATATGGCAGATACAATTATATACATTTCTGCTCTTTTGCTTTTTTCTATTGCGCTTTCATTTATTCTTTCTCCGCTCTTTTCCGTTTCATTTATTATATCGCTTATGTTTTTGCCTATGGCAAGAGAATACACTCATTATATGAGCGATTTAAAAGCTTCGTTTTTAATCTTGTTCATAGTTGTTTTTATATTTGCAGGTTCGTTTATAAAACAAAAGGGTGCTGTTATAACGTTTTTCTTTATTGCATCTCTTTATCCTTTGTTTGCTGGAGATAATGCAAATACAAACTTCAAAGAATTGGGGGAAAAAGTCAAAATTCCCAAAGAATTGGCTAAAGTTGAATTAAACGATTCTACAAGCATTTATCTTTTTATGCTAGAATCTTTTCCGCATAAGGATTATGCTGAATATTTTAATTTACCGAATTACGGTAATTTAATGGAGGTTTTTGAGCAGGCGGATTTTAAAATATACGATGTTTATTCAATGGGATACAATACGATTTCTGCAATGTCAAGCGTTTTTAACATGAACGCGGATTTTTTGCCTAAGTATAATACTACTACAACTGCCATTTACGCTGAACGCGTAAATGATCCTGAATTTTCCAGAGGCTTTCATAGCGGTTACCTAAGAGCTGCCATGAATGGAAACAGTTTAGTAAATATGTTTCTGCAAAAAAATGGCTATAACACCATTCTTAATCAGCCGCACCATTCTAACATGCAAGCATTCAGAGGTAATAAATACTACAATTTTGTATATCAAGATAAATCTGACTCCGTTGCAAATTATGAAATAAGGTCCAAAAATCAGGTATTGAAAAATATATTGAATGCAACTTTAAATTCCGATTTAATGCAAGAACAAGAGTCAATAACTTCGCATTTAATTGGCATGGCTAAATTTGTTCAAGGAAATTCTGGAAATAAAATTTTTATGTGGGGCGATGGATGTTCCGCACATTCCAGCCAGAGGTTGGGAACAACGGAAAAGGAAATGCAACGCTTTATTCCTATCTACAACAAGTGCATTGAAGCAATAAAAGAAAAAATTGAAATAATGGCAAATTCCAATGCTATTATTGTTTTTATGGGCGACCATGGTGGCTCTTTTATGGATGATGGATATAGATTCCCAAAAAACTACGATTTCAATAAAACGGACTACATGAAATTCCGTGATGTATTTGGCGCATTTATGGCTGTACGATGGCCAGATAAAGAAAAGGCGGCAAAATACGATTATGATTTTAATGTTGCGCAGGATTTATTTCCAATTATTTTTGCTTATTTATCCGGTAGCGAAATTCCTTTGAAATACAAAATTCAAAATACCGAATTGCGGCTTGGTCCTCATAAATTCGACAAAGGCGTATTTTATCCATATTTTTACGAAGGAGACACAAAATGAATTTTGGCAACAAAAACGGCTACTTAGATCCCGGCACAGGCAATGCTTTATTTGCCGCTTTGTTTGGCATTCTCGGTACAATTATATTTTTTGCCAAAAATGCTTTTTACCGCATAACAGGCAAAAAACAGGAAACATTCAAAACTGACTTGGCAATTTTCAGCGAAGGAAAAATATACTGGATTTATTTCAAAGACATTGTGGAGGAGTTGATAAAGAGAAAAATCAAATTCACATATTATACAATGGATATGAATGATCCCGCTCTGGACTTGCACGATTTTAGCAATGAAAACGAAGATTTTTCGCTGTTCAAAGTTAGATATGTGGGCACAGGCAATAGAGGCTATTCTGCAATTAGCAATTTGAAAGAAAAAAATATTTTATCAACAACGCCGAATATTGGAACTCTTGGCTATCCCATTAAAAAGCCGAAGAACTGCGAAAATTTAATCCATATTTTTCACGGACTTGGAGTTGATTATAAAAAAGGCGGTTTGGACAGTTACGATACAATTTTGCTGCATCAAAGCATTTTTGCAAATTTATTTGAATCAAAAAAAGTTGTTCTAGCCGGGCTTCCTTATTTGGATTCCTTGATTGAAAGAGCAAAAGAAATGCAAAATCGCACGGATGGCAAAACTGTTTTGGTAGCGAGTACTTGGGGAGACAGGGGGCTTCTAAAGACCTACGGAGCAAAATTTATTTCAGATTTGGCAAATGCTGGCTACAATGTTATTGTTCGTCCGCACCCTTATTCTTATGTATATGAAAAGGATTTTTTGGAAAATTTGCAAAAAGAATTGCCAAATATTCCTTTCAACACAGAAATAGACAATTTATCCGTTTTATCCAAAGCAGATATTTTAGTCAGCGAGCTAAGCGGCGTGCGTTTGGATTTTTACCTAGCTTTCAAGCGTCCGGTGCTTTCCTTGGAAAGCGGTGCAAGCGATGAATTTGAGCATAATGAATGGCTGGTAAATACTATTGGCAATGAAATAGGAATTTTCGTTAAAAAAGAGGAGATAGATAATTTGCCTCAAATAATAAAGAACGTATCTGAACGCAAGCTGATAGATGAAAATTCTATTTTAGCCAATATAGGAAAGTCAAAAATGATTATTGCAGATTATTTGGAGAAGCTATGAAACGCAATGTTTTGTTAAACCCTGGTCCCGCTACCACCACAGATACTGTGAAAATGGCGCAGGCGGTGCCGGATATTTGCCCCAGGGAAAGTGAATTTGGAAATATTTTGAAGCAAATTCAAAAGGACTTGGTACGCATTGTTTGCGGCAATGCCGAAGAATATACGTCCGTTCTTTTTTGCGGCTCGGGAACCATTTGCATGGATGTTTGCCTGAACTCGCTTTTGCCTGAAAACAAAAAAATATTTATCATAAATAACGGAGCTTACAGTGAAAGAGCAGTTGAGATATGCAAATATTATAATTTGCCGCTTATAGAAATGAAAGTTCCGCTTGATGAAAGGCCTAAGCTCGCTGGCATAGAAGAAATTCTGCAAAAAAATCCCGATGTGCATCTTGTTTATGCAACGCATAACGAAACAGGAACCGGACTGCTCAATCCCATTCGCGAAATAGGTGCTCTGGCGCATAAATA
>WRMM01000056.1 GCA_009777135.1 Candidatus Fibrimonadales bacterium | reverse complement strand
ACCGTAGGTGTTGAATATCCGCACAATGCGAATGTCAACATTGTTTTGGCGATGATAGTCCATAAACAAGGTTTCGGCTACGCGCTTGCCTTCGTCGTAGCAGCTGCGGATGCCTATGGGATTTACATTGCCCCAGTATTCCTCAGGCTGCGGGTGGACGGTTGGGTCTCCATAAACTTCGCTGGTGCTTGCCTGCAAAATTCTTGCCTTTACTCTCTTGGCAAGGCCAAGCATATTCACTGCGCCGAGTATGCTGGTTTTGATTGTTTTTACGGGATTGTACTGGTAATGAACTGGCGAGGCGGGGCAGGCCAAATTGTAAATTCTATCCACTTCAAGCAAAATGGATTGCGTAACATCGTGGCGAACCAATTCAAAACGAGGGTTGCCAATTAAATGCTCAATATTTTTTTTGCTGCCCGTGAAATAATTGTCAAGGCAAATAACATCGTGCCCCTGCTCAACAAGCCTGTCGCACAAGTGCGAGCCTAAAAAACCCGCTCCGCCGGTAACCAGTACTCGCATATTATACCATTGTCGCTTTTAATTTGGCTTCTGCAACGCGGTCTTCGCCAACAAAAATTTTTGCATCAAAGGTTATTATTCCTCTGCGAAATTCTTCCAGCTCGGCTTCTATTCTCAAAGTGTCGCCAGGGCGAACAGCGCGGCGAAATCTGCAGGCGTCAACGCCCATAAAAGCGGGTCTTTTGCCTTTGGATTCTTCTTCAAATTTAAGGTATGCCAAAATGCACCCAGCCTGCGCCATAGCCTCTACCTGCAAAACACCTGGCATAACAGGGTCGCTGGGAAAATGCCCAGAAAAATACGGCTCATTAAAAGACACATTTTTTATGCAGGTGATTTTTGCCTTTTCTGCATCTGGCTCAAAACTTATAACCCTGTCAATCAGCAAAAAGGGATAGCGATGCGGCAATAGCTGCAAAATTGCGGCATAATCAAGCAAGCAATTTTTAGCCTGCGGCTTGGGCAATGTTTCTAAAATGGACATAATAGCTCCAGTGATGTTTGGGGTAATATAGTAATTGATGGTTAACTCAATGCTTGGGTATGGGGTATAGGGTTTGGGGTATGGGCGATGTAAAAACATGCCCTTTTTAGCGAATTTAAGCCATTTTTTGTAAAATTCCCCAAACCCCATACCCCATACCCTAAACCCAAGCGAGTAAATCAGCGTCTTTTACTATATTATTCCTCCTAAATGCTAACCATCACTGTTGACAATAAAGAAGTTCAGGTTCCGGGCGACGTAAACCTTATAGAAGCCCTTAGAGCAGTGGGAATAGAAACCCCGCATTTGTGCTATCATAAGGATTTGCCTGTTAGCGGAAACTGCCGCCAATGCCTTGTGGAAGTTGATGGACCAAAAGGAATGGCTTTGGCTATAGGCTGCTATACGCCTGTGCGAGCTGGCATGAAGGTGGCAACGCCTGCAAGCAGCCCGAAGGTGGCTGAGGCTCGCAAAGCAATTTTAGAATTTTTGCTGGTAAATCACCCATTGGACTGCCCAATTTGCGACAAAGCCGGTGAATGCATGCTGCAAGAAAATTACATGCTGGCGGGAGCCTCCAATAGCAGGTTAAACCCAGAAACAGGCAAGCAATACCATGGGAATCCCAAGCATTCCTTTACAGACAGCAAAGGGCAGCTCAGAGGCGGAAAACGGATTGATATAGGCCCAAGAATTATTTTAGACGAAGAACGCTGCGTTCAATGCACAAGATGCGTAAGATTTATGCGCCACATTGCAAAAGACGAACAGCTGCAGATTGCATCAAGAGGCGGGCACGCATACATAGCGACTTTCCCTGGCGAAAAACTTGACCACCCTTATGATATATGCGTCACCGATATTTGCCCAGTCGGAGCGCTCACAGACAAAGCATTCCGCTTCAAAAAACGAGTTTGGAATTTAAGCAGAGTGCCAACCATTTCAATGGACGATTCCCTTGGCGCAAATATATGGGCAGACCATGCAGACGGAATTATTTACAGAATAATGCCCCGCTGCAACGCAGAAGTCAATAGAAGCTGGCTTTCAAATTCAGCAAGAGAAGCTGCCCAAAGCGTTCACCAAAACAGACTGCTAAGCGGAGACATTTCCACTGCTTCGCAAATGGTGAAAGAAACAAAAGGGAAAATAGCCATAGTTCTCGGCGGCTCATGCACAGCGGAAGAAATTGCCGCCTTCAAAAAATTAGCCGAGTCTTTAAATGGCAAAGCGGAGCTTTTTGGCGGTTCATCTTTGCCCGTTCAAAAGCCAGACGGCATTGCCTGCTCAGGAGACCCCGTTGCAAACCGAGCTTGCCTAGAAAAAGCAGGCGTTAATATGAATTTGAGCGAGCTTTCAAAGCGAGCAGGCGAATTTGAGCTTCTAATAACCGTTGCCGCAGATTTGCGCTATGAAATACCAAAGCACATAGCCCTCACGCCATTTGACAGCGAAACTGCAAAAAAAGCCACGCTTGCCATAGGCATTCGGCACTGGCTGGAAAATTCCGGCACAATGATTAACAGCAAAGGAATGGAGCAAAAATTGCAAGGCGTTCCAACAAAAGAATCTGCGCAGGTAGAAAGCGCAAAAACCATCGCAGAGAGGCTATTATGAATTTTATGAATCGGATCAATCGAATAATCGGGATTACTGGGATTTTGACAATTGCAATTTCTGCTCAAATAATGCTCGGCGACTTAGAAGAGTCTGGTTTGCAGAGTTTAATCGCTGGGCAAGCAAGAGGCGGAAGCATGCAGCCTTCCATGGCTGAAATGCTTTATATACAGCAAATGCTTGGGCAAGAGAGAATGGGCATGGGCATGGGTGGAACAAATACTTTATTTTCGCAAAGAAGGGATACTTCCAATTTGTTCATAGGCGTTGACTCAGCCCTTGGAACGCCGTTTTTTTTGGCAGACACCATGTCTTTTGTTATGGTTATAGACACCATAGCCATAGACAGCCTGCATTTTTACAATGATATAGAAGAACTCAGAAAATTAACTCCAGATGGCAAAAAAAGAGTTGTTCTTCGCAAAAAAAGAGTTCCCAGAAATATGGAAAAATTGCAAAGATATGAATCGATGTTTTTTAAAAGCGCAAATCCATCCGTATTTTCTGGCATAACATCCGGCGTTGGCGGCAATTACCCCTTAAAGCCAGGTGATGAGCTTGTACTTACAATTTGGGGCGGAGTTGAAAAAGAATCTAAATTAACAATAAACAATCAAGGAATGGTAAATGTGGAATCCGTGGGCTTGATTTCGCTAAATGGAACAACGCTTGCTGCAGCAGAAGGTATTTTAAAAACAAGGCTTTCAAGAGTTTATAGCGGAATAGGCAGAGGGCAAACTTTTGTGAATTTAAGACTGGAAAGTCTAAGCCCTGTAAAAGTTTTCCTATTGGGCGAAGTTGAAAAACCTGGCGCTTATGTGTTTCACGGAAATACAACAGTTTTCCAGGCTCTTTACATGGCTGGAGGGCCAAACAGCAAAGGAACCGTGCGCTCCGTTCAAATTGCTCGCGGCGATAGCGTTTTTAGCATTGATTTGTACGATTATTTGATGTATGGCAAAAATACAAACAGAGCGATTTTATTTGACGGCGATGTGGTGTTTTTGTCTAGAGCTAAAATTTTAGCGGAAATAGATGGAGCTGTTGGCAGGCCGGCTATCTACGAATTAAAAGAAGGCGAAGGCGTTGCTCAGCTAATTGCTTTTGCAAACGGAATAAATTCGAATACTGCCGAGCAAAATATGATTCTCAAAAGAATTTTCCCAGACGGCAGAATGGATTATAAAACTATTTCCAAACCAAGCGATTATATAAGCGGAGAAGATACGCTGTCTTTGCAAAATGATGATGCCATTATGGTTTTCAAATCAGCAGAAGAGTCGCTGTTTAATGCCACTATTTTAGGCGCTATAAAATACCCTGGCACTTATCAGTTCAAAGACAGCATGAGCGTTGCGGACTTGGTTCAAATTTCCGGTGGTTTGCTGGAAACGGGATATTCCGGCAGAGTGCATATACTTAGGGCAGTGCCAAAAGGCGGTTACCAGTTGTTTTCTCAAAACCTGAATAGCGAGGAATTCATTGCTCTTGAGCCTAGGGATACGCTCATAGTTTACAGTTTAAAAGAAATGTTCAGGCCAGACTCTGTTAGCATTGGAGGAGCCGTTTTAAATCCCGGCTACTATCCATATTACGAAGAAATGGATGCAAAAGACTTAGTGCTTTTGGCGGGCGGTTACTTAGCGCAAAGTAAAAAAAACTCTCTCTCCATAGGCCGTTTGGATAAAAATGGAACAGTTAAAACTTCAGAGCATTCTGTTAACAGAAATTACGATAGCAATAAGAATTTAAAAATAAGATTGCTCCCATGGGATCATGTTGAAATTCCCTACGATTCAAGTTTTTACAGACCAGAACTTGTGGTTTTGAGCGGCTTTGTTAGAAATCCCGGTGTTTATAGCCTTAACCATCCAGAAGAAACCTTGGAAAGTCTTATAAAACGCACTGGCGGTTTTTTAGACGAAGCTTACATGAATGGAACCAAATTTTTCAGAAGGTCCATGATTGAACATGATTCTCTAAAAAAGGATTCAACATTTGGTTTGGTTGGCATAGATATTTTTAAAACTCTAAAAAAGGAAAAACGCAACAACATAAAACTGATGAACGGCGATAGTATTCATATTCCGCAAAAATCCATTTCTGTGCGAGTTAGCGGCGAAGTTGGGCAAGAAACAAACGTGCTTTGGAAAAAAGGCGCAAAAGCCTCTTGGTATGTAGAACAGGCTGGCGGAATTAGAGTAACAGGCGACGCAAACAGAGTTATGATAAGATATGCAAATGGTTCAGTTACACAAGCATCTAAAGCAGAAAGCGAGCCTGATCCTGGTTCGGAAATTTATGTGCCGTATAAAAAACCACCCGAGGAAATTCGCTGGACTCAAGTTGTAAACGCATTTGGAACTATTGTAACTGCAACAGCAGCATTGCTTATAGTTTTCATTAAATAAAATTATGAATAATAAACCTTTATATCATTTTGCTTTTTGCGCCATAAC
Organism: Candidatus Fibrimonadales bacterium; assembly: GCA_009777135.1. Taxonomy (GTDB): domain Bacteria; phylum Fibrobacterota; class Fibrobacteria; order Fibrobacterales; family Fibrobacteraceae; genus Fibrimonas. The sequence goes on along the minus strand of WRMM01000056.1, from coordinate 4,490 downwards.
GTTTGTGATAGCTGTTATGGCTTTATTCCCCACGGAGGATATAGCGCAAAAATCGGAGCTTCTGGTAATTGGGCAAAGCAGCCCTCGCTCTATTATTGCAGAAATAGCATTTGATGTCCCAAAAAATCCGCAAGAACTGGAAGAGGAACTGAAAAAAGCAAGAGAAAAAGTTTACCCAGTATTTGAATATAGCGAAGATACCACAAAAAAACTTACTGATAGTTTTGAACTGCTAATGTCTCAAATTGAAACTTACGGAAGATTGCAAGAAGAAATTACCGACTCAGAAGAAATAGACCAAAATAAAATAGCAGAAGCTAGCGGTCTATATCAGTCTCTTATCCGCAAAATTTCCACAACCGCTCTGAACCAGCTTAGCCAAAACGAAGCGGTGCGCGATACACTGAAGAAAATCTTCAATACAATGATTTCGCAGGGTATTTCTAACACTTTAATAGCAGAACGCAGCAGAGAAGTTGCAATATTTGAAGAAACGCACAATATAAGTTCCATGCAGCACATACTTTACTCAAGAAGCGAAGTTCTGTTGCAAAAAAACGACAAGGAAACCCTTGTGAGCATATCTGCCATTCGTCCTAAAGAATTTTTGATAGATGCTGTTTTAGACAAATACAGATACGTTTTTAACGCAAATCCAGGCATATCCAGCGCATTCTACGAGATTTTATATGTATTCGTATCCCCTAATATACTTTATTTGGAAGCAGAAACAGAAAAGCACAGAGCAGAGGCTGTTGCGCAGGTAAATCCCTCCAAAGGCATGATTCCGCGCGGAATGGAAATAATTGCGCAAGGCGATATAGTCACAAAAGAAACTCTGGAAAGGCTGGAAGCTCGCCAGCATGCTCTTCAAAAAGGCTCTGCCAAATTATTAACAACTCCTTACGGGCAATACATATTGCTTTTAATGATTATTGGAACGCTTTGCTTTTACCTGTGGAATTTTCGTCCCGTTCAGAACATTCGACCACTGCAAATATGGGCTGTAGTAGTAGTGGCAATAATGCAAATGATTTTATTCCGTCTTGTACATGATTTCTGTTTGACATTCATTCAAAACGAACATTTAAATCCTGTTTGGTTTTATCCTTTTGCATTTGCGCCTGTTTTGGCCGCAGTTCTTTTCACATTCAGAACAGCGATTGCTCTTGCCGTTTGGAGTTCCGTGCTTTTTGGAATTTTTGCAGGCTACGATTTGTCTTTTTGCATCTCTGCTTTCTTGATTTCATTTGCCATGAGCCTTATTGTGCGCCGCATAAGGTATAGAGTCCGGTTTTTGCAGGCTTTGTGCGCCGGGCTTGTGGTATTTATTGTTTCGCTCACAGGAATTCTGCTGCTCCGAAACAGTTTGGCTTGGACAGGCTATTGGCAAAACATATTGCTTGGCACAGCTAACTTGCTTTTATGCGTAACTTTCATATCAGTGTTCTGCAATGTTTTTGAAAGGGTTTTCCAAATAACAACAAATTTAAGGCTTGCGGAGCTTTCGGATTTCAATCATCCATTGCTGAGGCATTTATCGGAATATGCGCCGGGAAGCTTTCATCACTGCATTCAGGTTGGAAACCTTGGCGAAATAGCGGGCGAACGCATTGGAGCAAACACCCTTTTGATAAGAGTAATGGCGCTTTACCATGATATAGGCAAAACCATGCGCCCCGAATATTTCACGGAAAACCAAAGATTTGGCTATAATCCCCATGATAACGTATCGCCTTATGACTCAATAAAAATTTTAAGAGCGCATATAGAGAGAGGAATGGAGTTTGCTGAGGAATATAATTTGCCAGATTCGGTTGCTGCCAGCATAAGAGAGCATCAAGGCACTGGCGCAGCCTTGTTTTTCTATAACAAAGCAAAGGAAATGTATCCCGACAGGGAAGTAAAATTTTCTGATTTCTGCTACAATGGAACCATACCGCAAAGCAAAGAATCCGCTGTGGTAATGCTTGCAGATTCCATAGAGGCAATAAGCCGTTCGCTGCAAAGCGTAAGCCCCGAGAAGCTTTTAAACATGATTCAAAAAACCATAGAAGATAAAATGTTTGACGGCCAGTTAAACGATTCGGGTTTAACAATTCGCGATTTAAAAGAATTGGGCAAGGGTTTTTTGCAGGGCTTGGAAGGGAGCACGCATTCAAGAGTCAAATACCCGGATAGCGTGTTTTCGAAAAAAAGAGAGAGGTGATTTTGATTTTCACAAATAAATATCAAAGCGTGATTAAGGAAGCAAGAAATTTAGTTCAGCCTGTTTTGGATCTTTCGAGCGAAATGATGCGAGAAGTTGCATTAAATTCTCCAGCGGGATTGAGAGGGCGCATCACGCAAACCGTGGAAAGACCAGGTAAAAGGCTGCGCTCTATTTTGCTTTTTCTTTTGGCAAAGAGCAAAAACAATGAAATAAATGATTTGAGCAGAGTGGCAAAAGTGGCGGTAAGCATTGAAATGCTGCATTTGGCAAGCCTTGTGCACGATGATATTATAGACGGGAGCGAGTTCCGCAGAGGGCTAAACTCCATACATTCCAGTTTTGGAAATAAGATAGCTGTTCTGGCTGGCGACTACATACTTGCGCAGTCCATGATTTTTGTTCTAGAAGAAAAAGACCACCGCATTCTCCAAGCGCTTGCTTATTCTGCAAGCTCATTGGCTGCAGGCGCAATTTTGGAAATTGACCTTACAGGAAACATGAATATTTCCTTTGAAGAATATATGCAGATAATAGAAGGCAAAACAGCTTCCCTGCTCGTGACTTGCGCAAAGTGCGGGGCGATTTTAGCCAACTACGATGATAAAATGGTTGAAGATTGCGGAAAATTGGGTTTGCACTTTGGCATTGCCTTTCAAATTATAGATGATATTCTTGATTACGGCATTGGCGCTGAAAGTTTGGGAAAAAAGAAGTTTGAAGATTTGCAAAACGGCTTGATTACTTTGCCGCTGATACTTTACTTTCAAAAAAATCCAAAAGAAGAAATGGAGCAGCTGGTAAAAAATGCCACAGATTCCAATTCGGCAAAACTGATAGTTAAAAAATTGAAAAGCGCAGATTGTTTTAATGAGGCAAAAACAATAGCTCAGTCTCATTTATCCCAAGCTACTGAGATTTTGCAAAAACTGCCGCCAAGCCACGTAAATAATTTGCTCAAAAATTTCTTTGAAACTATGGTTGAGAGGAAAAATTGATTGAATTCCCTCGCAGGTTTTACAAGGATGACACTTTTCCCTTTTTGTGGCATTACGTTCTGGATGTGAAGGGGACGGAGCACCGCCAAATATTGGAAATTGGTTCGGGCAAGGGAGATTTTTTGTGCCAGTATGCGCAGAAGTTTCCGGAAAACCGCATTTTAGGCGTGGAGTGGGACACATATTGCGCAAAAACAACGGCAAAGAAATTGCAAAAGCTAAAGCTGGAAAATGCCATGGTAATACGTGGCGATTTATTTTATTTTTTAAGAGATTTAATGCCCGCTAATTCTGTAGATGAAGTTCATATGTACTTTCCCGACCCTTGGCCCAAACGTCGCCACCAAAAAAAACGCCTGCTTTTGCAAGAAGGCTTTTTAGAACTCATTTGCAAAGTTTTAAAACCCGGCGCAAGACCTTTTTACTGGGCAACCGACCACAAAGAATACAATACCTTGGCTTTGCAATCCTTTCGCAATTTTCCAAAGGCAAAAATCTTGGAAGAAAACACCGCCCAGCCAACCTGCGGCATAGAAACCGGATTTGAGAAAAAGTATAAAAAAGAAGGCAGAGAAATTTTTAGAAGCGTAATTGAATTGAGAGCAGAGAGTTGATATACAAGCACCGCGGTTTGCTAACGGCATTGCTTGGCGTTTTGCTTCTTCTTCTGCCGCCCGCTCCGTTTGAGTTTATTGGAATTCCGTTTTTTATAGCGGCAACCTTTCTTAGAGTCTGGGCGAGGATGCACATTGGCGAGCATTCAAGAGGAGCAGAGCTTGCCTGCCCAGAAATTGCGCAAAGCGGTCCTTACAAATACGCAAAGCACCCGCTCTACATTTCAAACTTTATAGCAGGAACATCGCTTGCAATTTTCCACGCAGGCTTCTCGCTTGGAACTTTAATTTTTTGCTTAGTTTATGGTATTTTTTTATCCTTCTTAGCGCGCAAAGAAAACCTCTTTTTGAAATCAAGCCCCAAATCCCCAATATCCAATCCCCAATATCCTCAATCATCAGTTATAAAAGCAATAATAAACGACCGTTTCACATGGCTTTGGCAGGTTGTTATGCTAGTGTTGATTATAGTCATTGCTGATTAACTTTGCTGGGGAGTGGGGAGTAAATCAACAATTTCTACCTTATCCCTTATGCGCAAAAAGAAATACCGCATTAATTTGAGCAGCAGCATATTTGCCGAGTACATGGAGGAGAAGCTTCTCTATGTGGACAAGAGTATGTTCATAGAGCATTTTTTGAACAACACAAGCAGTGTTCTCCTAATCA
>WRMM01000055.1 GCA_009777135.1 Candidatus Fibrimonadales bacterium | reverse complement strand
GTCCCTGCGCTGAAATACGTCGATTCAAACATATCGTCACAAAATATGCGCCCGTGTTTGAGTAATCGTAGCCACGCAAACGAATTGAGTGCCTGCTGTGCAGGTTTGGATTATATTCCATAGTTGTCAGTTGTCCCCCAAGGTTTTATATGATTAGACGCCTTTGCAGAGGAAAAATACGACAAAAAAATACATTTGCATATTCCAAATTGGATTAGATTTTATATTTTTGTGGGTAAGGGGAAGACTCTGAATGGGTGGTTATTGCCTCATTTTGCTTTTGCGGACGGGACAGGCATTTAATATCCTTGTTTTTTTCTACATTATCAACATGCTGTCTCAGAATTTTATTGCATTAGACTTGGAAACAACCGGGCTGGATCCGGATAAAGATGAGATTATAAACATCGCGCTTGTGCGTTTTGAAAATGGCAATATTGCCGCAAGCCTTGATTTTATAGTAAAACCGCAAAAAGAGCTTTCTTCTTTTGTCAATTACTTAACGGGAATTTCGCAGAGCGAATTGAATGACGCAAAGACTTTCAAGGAAATTGCTCCGCAGATTCTGGAATTTATAAACGATTTGCCTCTGGTTGCCCATAACGCCGCTTTTGACTCAAAGCTTTTTACGCTGGCTTTGAACAGAAACGGATTCAAAAACAAAGAATTTGTTTTTTGGGACTCGCTTGCCATAGCGCAGGCGGCTTGGACTTTTGAAAGCCATAAACTTGTAAATTTGGTGAAATTTTTGAACATTGAGGTTTCTGCTTCGCATCGCGCCCTGCCAGATGCAGAGGCTTGCGGAAAAGTTTTTTTGCTTGGGCTTGCAGAACTTGAAAAATGCGAAACTTCCGTTTATGAAAACTTGCAAAAAATGGCGACCGGCACTACTTACGAACCTTTATTTAAGAGAGAGGAAAAATGAGTCAATTGGAATACATCGAATTTGCCGCAGAAATCTTGGGCAATAACTCAAAACTGCAAATAGGCTTGGCAGAAACCGATGACGCAAACAGAATGCATGGATATTTAACGGCAGCAGCAAAAATCATTGATAAAGATCCGAGCGAACGCATTTTAGCAGCCGTGGCAAACAAGAACTTGCAAAAATCCCTGCCGCCTCTAAGCGACAAGGTTCGCCTCGCAATTTTAAAAGAAAGATTCAGCTATGTTTGCTTGCGTAAATTTTACAACTGCATAAACAACGCAGACCTTTACCTCACGGCAGAAGAACGCATAAACTTTTTTGCCTTGATAACATGGATAGAAAAAACCAAAGACGGCGATTTGAACGAAGTTCTTCACTATAACCGCGCCCCCGTTTTGTGGAAAAAAGTCGCTTGCGAAGCGGGTTCCTGCCTTGGCGCTCAATGCGAATATTTTTCAAAATGCCATTTTCAAAATGCCAAAAAAAATGCAGAAAATTCCAATCTGCTTTTGGTTTCGCACAAATTATTTTTGCAGGATTTGCAAATGGACTTTGCCATTCTGCCTTCTTATGCAAAAGTAATTTTCGACACCGCCCATAGACTTCCGCTAGAAAGTCAAAAGAATTTCGGGCGGCATTTGAACTTTTATTCCCTTAGAAACACAACTAAGCAAAACTCATGGTGCAAAAAATGGGAAGAGCAGGCAGCGGAATGCGAAAAATTATTTTTAAACTTGATAAAAGAAATTCAAAGCTATGCGCAAAAAACAAAAAAACGCAGAATTGTGTATAGCGAAAATTTATCCTCAGAAACGGGAGCATCGCCAGAACCGCTTCAAAGCGCTCTGAGAAAATTACTGGAAACAATTGAGCAAACCGACCAAACAAAAGACGGCATGCAATTCGCATCCGATATAAGAAAGGTTTCCAGCGATATAGCGTTTTTGTTTTCTGCCTCGCACAGCGACTTGGTTTACTGGGTGGAATGTTCATCCAATCCATATCAGGTTATATTCAACGCAGAGCCTGTAAATCCCTCTGCAAAGTGGAACAAATCCCTTTACCCAATTCTGAAGTCCGCATTTTTCACTTCTGACACCATCAGCATAAACGGCCAATTTGAATATTTAACGCATCGTTTGGCGCTGCATGGCAAAAATATTAAATCCCAAATTTTCTGCAAAAGCGTTGACAAAGAATCCCTTCCCCAAGTTTTTGCCGCAGACTTTTTGCCCAAGCCAACGGATGAAAACTTCAATGCAGAATTATTAAAAACTCTATGCGAAATATTGCAGAAAAATAAAACCAGCACTCTTATATTCAGCGATTTTGGCATTATCCAAAAATTAAACGCAGAATTCAAAAAGCTTGAGCCGCAAGAAAAAAAATGTTTCTTTCAGGGCATAGATGGCAATTATTTCAATTTGATTTCCTTTTTCCAAAAAGAGACAGGCAGCGCCTTGATTGGCACTCCAGACGAAATGAGAAATCTGGAAGACACGGAGTTGCCGGAAAACAGCTTGATTGTGCTTTCAAGGCTTCCTTTCCCTGATATTAAAGAGCCTGTTGCCGCAAAACGCATGGAAATTCTAAAAGAGCAAAACAAAAATGGCTTTAACATAATAACCATGCCAGAAACCATCCTGTCGCTTCGCAGGCTTTACTCCGCAATTTTGCGTTCTGAAAAGAAACAAACCCTGCTCCTGCTAGACAGCCGCATAACAAGCGAGCACTACGGGGCAAAAATCCAAAAGGCCTTGCCAAACCTCAAAAGTTTGAGCCACAGAATATTCTCAACGGGATTTTTTGGTTAAACTTTACCTAATCACGCCCTTGCTTTTCCATTTGCCTCTGCGCCAGCGAATATAGTTTACAATGGAGCGGTAAAATTCATCCGATGCCATTCCAAGCCACAGACCCACCGCTCCAAGCTCCAAGCCAAAACACAGGAACAAGGTAGTGCCAAGCCCCAAAGTCCACATGGATATGGTTCCATACACAGCTGGGAATGCGGAGTCTCCCGAGGCTCTCAAGGCATTGGTAATAACAATGTTTGAGGCTTTGAACGGCTGCAGCACAACATCGCACCAAAGCAACATGCCTCCAAGCAGCAAAATATTTGGATCGTCTGTATAAAATCTCAGCAAATATTGCCCGCTGATAGCCACCGTTATAGCCACGACAAATGCGCTTGAACTGCTCCAAACAAGGCTCTGATGCATTCTTTTGTCCGCCTTGTCAAACTCCTTGTTGCCAACCAAATGCGCAACCAAAATTTGGCTCCCGCTGCCAAGACCCACGCTTAGCACAACGGCGCACATGGCAAAGGCTCCCGCAAAAACTCTTGACGCAATTTCAACATCGCCAAGCCTCACAAACAAAGCAATCACAAAAACCTGAAACAGCTGAAAGCTAACAGGCTCAATTGCCGCAGGCACGCCAATGCGCAGCCATTCTGGCAAAAGCACATAATATCCCTTTTTAACATCTTTTATTTTAGCCTTATGCTCAAGCGAATAAATCAGAACAATCCACAGCATTATCGCTGCAACAATCCAAGACAAGTTAGTTGCTATTGCCACGCCATAAACGCCTTGCATAAATTCTGGAACGCCAAAATATCCTTCCAGAAATATAAAGTTCAAAACAACATTCACCAAGAGCATCACAATATTTGAAAACAGATTCCATATAGTGCGGCCATGCGTTGCAATTAGGCTTGTAAGGGTTCCCTGCAAAGACCTGAACACTATGGCTGGAGCAATGGTGTGGAGAAATTTAGAAGCCGCATCTGCTGGCTCTCCGGTAAGGCCCATTAGCGAAACTATAAGCGGAGCCGTGAACCAAAGCATTGCACCCATAGCAAACCCTATAATCGCGCTGCCCGCTATTACAAGCGTTTGGGTTACCTGAGCATGGCGAGGTCTGTTGCCGCCTAAAAACTGCGATGCAATGCTTGCTCCTGCCTGCGAAAAGGCGTGTATTGCCATGAACAGCGTGCCAATAACAGGCAGCAAAGCGCCTACGCCTGCGGCTGCCTCCACCGAGCGCCGAGAGAGAAACCAGCTATCCAGCATGGGAAGCGACATTCCAATGCCAAAAGTCACTATCAAAGGCCAAGAGAGCGCAAATAAGGATTTATCTTTGACTGCCATGTTTAACTGATAAGCTGTCTCTAATTTGTTTTGAACGTGTATCTAGGCTTATAGTAAGCTATTATTTCGTCCATATTTTTGAACCTTTTGCTAACGGATCTGCGCAGGCTAGGTTCGTCTTTTATTTTTTTCCTGAGCCTAACCTCAAGGTCTGTAAAAAATAATTCATCTGCAGCCATATCCACATGCTCTTGGGTATAATTCATGGAATATCTGCGTTCCAGCATTTGAAACAGCTGAGTTTCGCATGGGCGCGGCGCATTGGAAGGTATTCTTTTCATAACAGGCATATAGCAACGCTCTATATACTCTTTTTTCATTGTAACAATAAAATCATCTATAGCAGGAATATTCATATTAGATTCATGGTCTGCCCTGACGGCTTGCCGTTTTTCCACAGAAGAACAGGATAGCAAAAAAGCGGCGAAAATTAGTAAAGCAAAACGCATGTCTGGGGATTAATATAGTAATATAAAACAATGCTGATTTACTTGCTTGGGTTTAGGGTATGGGGTATGGGGTTTGGGGAATTTCACAAAAAACGGCTTAAATTTGCTAAAAAGGGCATGTTTTTGCATAGCCCATACCCAAGCATTGAGTTAAAAATTGCTTGCTATAGTAAATATTTGACAAAATTCTAAAAATTTTCTATATTTAATAGCTTCGGTGACATACCCAAGTGGTAAGGGAACGGTCTGCAAAACCGTGATTCCCCGGTTCGAATCCGGGTGTCACCTTTTATTTTTTCTACATTACCCCACGAAATGGCAGCAAAATACGATGAAAGCAGCATAAAGAGCTTGGATTGGCATGAGCATATAAGAACGCGTCCTGGTATGTATATTGGCAAATTGGGAGACGGGCAAAGCCCGGATGATGGTATTTATGTGCTTGTCAAAGAGATTATTGACAACTCCATAGACGAATTCGTTATGGGAGTCGGCAGAAGAATAGAAGTTGAAATTGGAGAGCACTGCGCGCGAGTCAGAGACTATGGGCGCGGCATTCCGCTTGGGAAAGTTGTTGAGTGCGTGTCTAAAATAAATACGGGCGCAAAATACGACAGCGAAGCCTTTCAAAAATCCGTGGGACTGAACGGGGTTGGAACAAAAGCCGTAAATGCGCTCTCCTCTTATTTCTGCGTAACTTCGCACCGAGACGGCAAATGCAAAAAAGCCGAGTTTAAATTTGGCAAACTTGTAAAAGAATACCCAGAAAAAGCCAGCAGCGAAAGAAATGGCACAGAGGTTTATTTTGAGCCGGATAGCGAGATTTTCAAAAATTTTCGCTTTTTGCCCGCATACATGGAAGAGCGAATTTGGAACTATGTTTATTTGAACACTGGTCTTTCCATAAATTTGAACAAAAAAAATTACGAAAGCCAAAAAGGGCTTTTCGACTTGCTCTCCAACCAAGTAAAAGAATCCGCGCGCTACCCAATAATCCACTGCAAAGGCAAAGACATTGAAATAGCTTTGACCCACAGCGAGTCTTATGGCGAGCGTTATTTCAGCTTTGTGAACGGGCAGCACACAACGCAAGGCGGAACCCATCAAGCTGCCTTCAGAGAAGGAGTTGTGAAAGGTGTCAGGGATTTTTTCAAAAAAGACTTTGACCCCTCAGATGTTCGCAATTATATTATAGCGGCGGTTTCCATTCGCATTCAAGAGCCTGTGTTTGAAAGCCAAACAAAAACCAAGCTTGGCAGCACGACCGTAACCCCTGGAGGCGCAGCTCTCCGCGGCTGGATGGTTGATTTTATTGCTCAGGAAGTTGATAATTATCTGCATAAAAACCCAGATGCCGCAAAAGCGATTCAAGAGCGGATTACCCAGAACGAACGCGAGAGAAAAGACATTGCCGGAATTCGCAAGCTGGCAAACGAACGCGCAAAAAAAGCCGCCATCAACAACCCGAAATTGAGAGACTGCAAAGTTCATTTGATTGATGCAAAGAACGCAAGAAAAAACGAAACAATGATATTCATCACCGAGGGCGACAGCGCAAGCGGCTCAATAACAACGGCGCGCGATGTGCAAATCCAAGCGGTTTTTAGCTTGAGGGGCAAGCCCATGAACACTTTTGGCGCAAGCCGAAAGGTGGTTTACGAGAACAAGGAACTGAACCTTTTGCAGCACGCTTTAGACATTGAGAACGGCCTTGAAAACCTGCGCTACAACAAGGTTATTATAGCTACCGATGCCGACGTTGACGGCATGCACATAAGGCTTTTGATGGTGTCTTTCTTTTTGCAGTTTTTTCCCGAGCTTGTGGAGCAGGAGCATCTCTATATTTTGCAAACCCCGCTTTTCAGGGTGCGCAACAAAAAAGAAACCCTCTATTGCTACAACGAAAAAGAAAGGGATGCTGCACAGGCAAGGTTGGGAACGCAGTCAGAAACAACCCGCTTTAAGGGGCTTGGCGAGATAGATCCAGAGGAATTTGGCTTGTTCATAGGCGAAAATATGCGGCTTGAAAGCGTGATTATGCCACATGAATCGCATGTTCACAAAATGCTTGAGTACTATATGGGAGACAACATTCCAAAGCGCACTGAACACGTGATAAACAACCTGCGTACAGAGGCTGTAGCTGATTTATAGCGCGTACGAGACTCGAACTCGTGTTACCGGCGTGAGAGGCCAGCGTCCTAGGCCACTAGACGAACGCGCCAAGGCAAATAAATATAGAAATTTCTAACTTATTCCGAGATGGAAACCTCCCCTCCAATTGAAGGGCATTTTGGCTTAACGGAGACGCTTCGCAAGCAGTTGCTTGCCTATTCCACTTCTAGCGAGATTGGGAAAATAACTGCGCAGGCTCAAAGCATTGAGGCTGTGTTTGATGGTTTGTGCCTTGGGTTCAGGGATTTGGCTGGTTATGACAGGGTTATGGTTTTGGGCATAGACTCGGTAAATTTTTGCCTTAAACCTTTGCAAAGCGTTGGTTTTGACACAGAAATATTAAAAGATTTCTGCGCTGAGATAGATTTTATGGCTGGCGAATATGCAGATGCCATTTTTTGCAACAAACACATTTTTGCAGACCCAGTTCTAGATTCAGATGCTTTCTCAATGCTTGGGTGCAAGGCTTACATGGTTTTTCCTTTGCTTAAAAGAGTGATTGATGAATGCTGGGATGCTAAAAAATGCCAAAGAACAGATTGCTCTTGCTACAAGTCAGAAAACCTGTATTGCTGGACAGACTTGAATGCAGGGTTGCTCACAAATTCAGCTTCTGAAGATGAAAGAAGGCGCTCTTGCGTAAAGTGCGCCCAGTTCAAATGCGAAGGCTTGCTTTGGCTGGATTTAACCGACCGCGTTGAAACAATAACCGGCGAAGACACGGCAATGATTTATTCCACGGTTGCTCAGGTAGGGTTGATAATAGAATCTTTCAGGGCAAATGAGAAATTGCGCGAAGTTTATAACGAGCTGCAAAAAGCTCATTCCTTGTTGAAAATGGATTTGCAGCAGGCAAGCGTGATTCAGCAGCAGCTTTTGCCTGCCAGCTTTCCAAAAGGATTTTTAGATGTGTCTGCGGAATACAAGGCTAATTTGGAAGTTGGCGGAGATTATTACGATTGCTTTGAATTGAACGAAAACGCAATAGGCCTTGTTGTAGCTGATGTTTCCGGGCATGGAACGGCGGCGGCCATGCTTATGAGCATGTTCAAAATAATGCTGAAATCTTCGCCCTTAAACGGCATAAGCCCAGCCCTTACATTGAAAAACATAAATAATACCTTGGTAACCGAAATAGACAGCGGCAAATTCATAACCGTTTTTTATGCGATATGGCAAAAAAATACAAGAGAGCTAATATACACAAGCGCAGGGCACAACCCAATGCCTCTTATGAATAAAAAAACAGGCGAAATAGAATTGCTAAAATCGTCTGGTCTTTTCATAGGCGTTATGCCAGACATTAAAGTAGAAGATAAAACTCTAAAACTGGACGGCGAATATCGTTTGAATCTTTACACGGATGGAATAAACGAGGCTATGAATCATGAAAAGGAGCAGTTCGGTCACAAGCGCATTTACAAATTTATGCAAGACACAGCAAATAAGAGCTGCAAGGAATTTATAGAAATTCTTTTGAAAGACGTTGATGATTTTTGCGAAGGCAAAGAACTTGTGGACGACGTTACGATTTTGGTGTGCGATTTGTGATATACGCGATACGCTCTTGGTTTTCAAAAATCTATATTACTCATTACCTTTATGAACTACATCCTTGACTTAGACGGCACTTTGATGGACTCCATTGAAGATTTAGGAAATGCGATAAACTACGCACTCTCGGAACAGGGTTTTTCTGTTTATAGCAAAGAAGAAATAAAAACTTTTGTTGGCCATGGGGCGCTAAAATTTGTTCTGCAGAGCCTTGGCAACAGGCAAGATAAATGGGAAGAAATTTATAAGCTATTCTTGGAATATTACGATAAGCATTGCACCGAATACGTAAAACCATACCCTGGCGTTTTGGAATTTTTGGAAAAAAATTCTGGCAAATGCGCTGTGCTTACCAACAAGCACATATCGCAAACATTGAAAATCTTGAAAAAATTCAATTTGGAAAAACATTTTACTTGCATTTTAGGCAGCGATAATGCTCCAGAGAAAAAACCTAGCCCAGGCGGTATTTTTAAAATTATTGAAGACTCAAAATGGAACCCAAGCGAAACCCTTATGGTTGGCGATGATGTCCCGGATATTGGCGCAGCTAGAGCTGCAGGCATAAAAGTTGCGGTTATTCTCAGCGGTTTTGGCAACGCAAAAGATTTGCTGGAATTAAAACCAGATTATGCGTTCAAGGATTTTGAGGAGTTTTCAACGAAATTCCCCATTCTCTAATCCCAAGCATTGAGTTAATCAGTGCTTACTATATTATTTACATACAGTTGCGTTTTGGGGGTTCAAAATGAAAAAAGCAATCGTTTTTTTAGCTATATTGCTGAGCGTTAATAATGCTGCTGCACGTGCAATGCCTCAATTTAAAGCAGAAAAGCTAGATCGTGGCTTGGTTGCTGTTAGAAATGGCAGCAATACATTTTTAAGCTGGCGGCTGTTTGGAGCAGACCCTGTTGATATTCAATTCAATGTTTATCAGGGCAACTCAGCAACTCCGCTCAACAGCACCCCTTTGAGCGCAGCGCAAACCAATTATACCGTTACTGGCGGAACAAATGCAACTTATCAAGTTGCGGTGCTGATAAACAATGAGGAAGCAGAGCGAACTCCTGCAGTTAGCGTGTGGCAAAACCAATATCTGGAAATTCCAGTGGAAAAACCAACGGGGCGTTTATATAATTTCTCTTCAAAAAATTTTTCGCAATATACAGATTACTCCATATACGATGGCACAGTTGCCGACTTGGATGGAGATGGGCAGTACGAAATAATTTTCTTTTGGGCTCCTGACAATTTGCAAGATAACTCAATTGACGGAATGACTGCCAATGTTTTTATAGATGCCTATAAACTTGATGGAACCAAACTATGGGGAAGCGGTAAATATATAGACCTTGGTCCAAATATCAGAGCAGGCGCTCACTATACCACTTTTTTGGTATATGACTTTGATGGCTGCGGAAAAGCAGAAATAATAGTGAAAACTGCCGATGGAACAA
>WRMM01000054.1 GCA_009777135.1 Candidatus Fibrimonadales bacterium | reverse complement strand
TTACTATGTTGGATCGGACGTTTATTGGTGGTCGGTTTCGGATAAAGGAAGCTATGCCTATCGCTGGCGCATAGGCTCGAGTGGCGAAGGCATATACGAGAGTTACGATATAAAGTCTTCTGGCTTTTCAGTTCGCTGCGTTCAAGGCTAGTTTTACTATATTAACCAAGATAGCTTGCTGGGGTAGCTCTGAATGGTTGAATATGGATATTATACGTAAAACGGTTGTTACGTATGCGCAGGTGTTGCTTGTGCTGCTGGCGTTTGCTTTGATGGTGGTTTTAAGCTACTGGTTTGCAAGCAATGTTGAACGCGACCATTTGAGGAGAGATGCGGAAACAGCGTTGTATTATACGGAAATAATAATTAAACATGATTTGCAGCGCTTGGAAGATATTAAAGAACATATTATAAATATGCAAATTGCTGAAAGCGGTTTTGGATTGTTGATGAATGGAGATTTAGAGATTATTATTCACCCCGATTCCACGTTTTTGGGCAAAAATCTAAATGATATGGATATTGGCATTTCAATATTTGCAGATGATTTGAAACATGGATTGAAAATTTCTGAGCGCCATGCTATGAATTATAAAAACGAAAAATCGGTTGTTTTTTTCAGGCAGCTGGAAAATGGCTGGTATCTTGGAATTGTTGCGCCAGAAGAAAAGTATTACCAAAGCACTAAAAACATGGCAATATTCCTGACCATAGTGAGCATAGTGCTGGCATCAATACTCAGCATTCTTTTAATTCGCAATATCAGAATGAGAGAGAAAGCAAAAAGACATTTGGAGGCTCAAAATCACTGGCACGAATCTATTCTTGATGCCATACCGTTTTTTGTTTCCGTTCAGGATTTGGATGCCAAGTGGACATTTATCAATAAGCCGCTTGAAACTTTTTTTGGGAAAAATCGAAAAGAACTCATAGGTCTGCATTGCCATAACTGGGGTGTAAGCATTTGCCGCACAAATGACTGCGCTATAACCTGCGCGAAACGTGGGCAAATGCGAACGTTTTTTTCGCAGAACGGGGCATCTTATCAAGTTGATGTTGAAATACTAAAAGATTTGAAGGGCAAGGTCGCAGGCTATATAGAGGTTATACAGGATATTACCAAAATGGAGCAGATGGCAAAAATGGAGGCGGAGAGCGCAAATAGAGCCAAATCTGCCTTTTTGGCAAAAATGAGCCACGAAATTCGTACGCCAATGAATGCAATTATGGGCATCACCGAAATTCAATTGCAAAAGGAAACGCTTGAGCCAGAAATAAAAGAAGCTCTTGTAATGATTCATAATTCAAGCAATTTGCTGCTTGGCATTATCAACGATTTGCTTGATTTGTCTAAAATAGAAGCAAAAAAACTGGAAATAGTTCCTGTTAAATATGAAATTGCGAGTTTGATTAACGATACTGTGCAGCTCAATATAAGGCAGGTTGAAAGCAAGCCTATTGAATTTAAACTTAGCATAGATGAAAATATTCCGTCTGAGCTTTTTGGCGATGAGCTTAGGGTAAAGCAGATTTTGAACAACATACTTTCAAATGCGTTCAAATACACGGAACGCGGAGAAATTTCCATGTCTGTTTCTGCAGAAAAAAGCAAAGGCAAAAACTCTGAAGTTACGCTTGTTTTTCGCATAAGCGATACAGGGCAGGGCATGACGCAAGAGCAGACAAGTAAATTATTTACCTCCGAATACGTTCGTTTTAATTTGGAAGCCAATCGCTCGGTTGAAGGCACAGGGCTTGGCATGAACATTACTCAGCATTTAATCAAGATAATGAACGGCAAAATTTTTGTGGATAGCAAGCTGGGCAAGGGAACGGAGTTTATGATTCGTTTGCCGCAAAAGACCGCAGGCGTCAATGTTTTAGGCAAAAAAATGTCGGAAAATTTGCAGAAATTCCGCATAAGCAGTTCATCGCAAATGAAAAAAATACAAATCATTCGCGACCCAATGCCTTATGGCAAGGTTTTGGCTGTGGATGACGTTGAGTCCAATTTGTATGTTATAAAGCATCTTTTGATTCCTTATAATTTGTCTATAGAAACGGTTATGAGCGGTTTTGAAGCGATAAAAAAAATCAAAAGCGGCAAGGTTTATGATATTATATTTATGGATCACATGATGCCAAAAATGGATGGCATTGAAGCTGTAAAAATCATCCGTGAATTAGGCTATACTTCTCCTATTGTTGCATTGACGGCAAATGCTTTAACCGAGCAGGCAAAAATATTTTTGGCAAATGGTTTTGATGATTTTGTTTCTAAGCCTATTGATATTAGGCAGTTGAATTCTGTGCTCAATAAATTAATTCGCGATAAACATTCGCCTGAAGTTGTTGCAAAGGAGCGAATGGAAAAATCGGCAAAAGCTGGACAGGATGCGTCAACGGAAAATTTGACTTTGCTTTCGCTTTTTGCAAAAGATGCAAAAGATGCTTTGCTTGTTTTTGAATCAACATTGAAAAATATAGCAAACGCCTCAGACGAAGATTTGCATTTATTTACCATTAAAGCCCACACTATGAAAAGCGCTTTTGCCAATATCGGCGAGTCTGCATATTCCCAAATGGCATTGGTTTTGGAGCAGGCTGGCAAAGAGCAAGACAGAAACGCCATCGCTTTGCAAACGCAAAATATAATTGATGTATTGCAAAAAATTATTGCAGAAATTGAAACGGAAACAGAGAAAAAACCTCATATAAAAAAAGAAGATACCGCTTATTTGCGCAAACAATTGAAAATAATCAGCAATGCCTGCGCAGATTACGATATAGAAGCCGCCAACGCCGCAATTGCAAATTTAAGAAAAAAGCCTTGGACAAAGGAAACCGAAGCTTTTATAGAAAAAATATTTGAACATATTTTGCTAAGCGATTTTGAAGAAGCCGGCGCGTTGGCTAATGATTGGGGCGTTTGATTTTTCTACATTACACCCATGCCTACTAACACACCTCAAACCGCTGCTGAAATACGCAGTTCTTTTATAAAATTCTTTGAAAGCAAAGAACATCTCTTTGTTCGCTCTTCGCCCGTTGTTCCGCAAGACGACCCAACGCTTATGTTTATAAATGCCGGCATGAACCAGTTCAAAGCTTGTTTTTTGGGCGATAACCCAAACAGCTACAAACGGGTGGCAAATTCGCAAAAGTGCATTCGGGTTTCTGGCAAGCACAACGATTTGGATGAGGTGGGGCGCGATACTTATCACCATACGTTTTTTGAAATGCTTGGCAACTGGAGCTTTGGCGACTACTATAAAAAAGAAGCGATTGAGTGGGCGTGGGAGCTTTTAACCGAGGTTTGGAAACTGCCAAAAGAAAGATTATTTGTAACTATTTACAAAGACGACAACGAAGCGTGGCAAATTTGGAAAGATGTTAGCGGACTGCCCGATAGCCGCATAATGCGTTTTGACGAAAAATCAAATTTTTGGGAAATGGGCGACACAGGTCCTTGCGGTCCCTGCTCTGAAATTCATTATGACAAAGGAGATTTGGCAACGCAAGAAGCAACATTCGCAGACCCAGTGCTTGGCGTTAATGGAGCAAACGACAGATATATAGAAATATGGAACAATGTTTTTATGCAGTTTGAACGCATAAAAAGCGGCGAACTAATTCCGCTTAAAAACAAAAATGTGGACACAGGCATGGGTTTTGAGCGTGTGTGCGCAATTTTGCAAGGCAAAAATTCCAACTACGACACAGATGTATTTTCTCCCATAATAAACAAAATCGTTGAGTTCTCCAGCGTTCCATACAACACAGACCCAAGCGGAATGCCGCACCGCGTTATTGCCGACCATCTACGTTCTCTAGCTTTCGCAATCGCAGATGGAGCTTTGCCAAGCAACGATGGCCGTGGCTATGTGCTTCGCAGAATTTTGCGCAGAGCCAGCCGCTATGCAAGAGTGCTGAACCAAAAAGAACCCTTTATTTGCCGCCTTGTGCCAACCCTTGCGCAAACAATGGGCGAGGCATTCCCCGAAATCCGCGAACGCGCAGATTTTGTGGCAGAGGTAATTCGTTCCGAAGAAGACAGGTTTATCAAAACATTAGATGCAGGTTTGGAACGATTCGAAAAAATTGCGGTGGTTCCCCAAATCCCAGGCGAACAGGTATTCATATTATACGACACCTACGGTTTTCCCCCGGATTTAACGCGGATTTTGGCAGAAGAAAAAGGTTTGCAAATAGATGAAGCAGGTTTTGAAGCGGAGATGGAAAAGCAGAAAGAACGTGCCAGAGCAGCGCAGAAAACGGGGCTTTCGGCTATTGGCTCTGAGGGCTGGACAATTTTCGCAGAAGGCACAACGGAATTTTTGGGTTATGAAAAAGACACTGCACAGGTGAAAATTTTACGTTGCAAAGAAGACAAAGGCTCGCTTTCAATTGTTTTGGACCGCACTCCATTTTACCCTGAAATGGGCGGTGAAGTTGGCGAAAAAGGAACGCTTAAAAATGCGAATGCAGAGCTTTATGTTTTTGACACCGTAAAAGTAAACGATGTTTGGATTCACCGGGCAAAGCTTATAAACGGCGAAATAAACGCACAGGAATTTACCGCAAGCGTGAATTTGGAAGAGCGGACTGCAACCCGCAAAAACCATACTGCAACGCATTTGCTCCAAGCTGCTCTTCGCAAAGTGGTGGGCGAGCATGTAACTCAGCAAGGTTCAAGAGTTGCTCCTGAAAGTTTGCGTTTTGATTTTACGGCTTTTTCTGCATTAACCGCAGAGCAAATTAGAGATGTTGAAAATTTGGTAAACGAGCAAATTCAAAAATGCCTGCCAATATCCGCAAATGTTATGAGCATGGAGCAAGCAAAAGAAAGCGGAGCGATGGCGCTTTTTGGCGAAAAGTATGGCGCAGAAGTTCGCGTTGTTTCCGTTGAGGATTTTTCCAAGGAGCTTTGCGGTGGTTTGCATGTTCAAAACACCGGTGAAATCGGCGTGTTCCGCATTTTGAGCGAAAGCAGCGTGAGTGCGGGAGTCCGCAGAATTGAAGCAACAACGGCATTTAACGCATTGAATATTTTCAGAGAAGAATCTGCAATTATCTCTTCGTTGAAAGAGCAGTTTCGCGCAAAAACGGAGAATATTTTAGAACGAGTATCTTCATTAACCGAGCAATTGAAAGCAAGCGAAAAGCTTGCGGCAGATTTACGAGCAAAAATTGCGGAGGGTCAGAGCGCGGATTTATTTAAAAGTCCGCAGCAAGTCAAAGACATTCCAGTTTGGGTTTCCAAATTGAGCATGGAGCCTAGCGAATTTTCCGCCTTGCTGGAAGGCGCGCAAAAAACAATGCCCTCGCATGGCATAGCGGTGATTGCCAATATCCAAAGCGATTCTGGTTCAATAGCGGTTATTGTTCATGCGGAGCTTGTGAAGAAAGGCGTGAATGCCGGCAGCATTGTTAAGAAACTCGCAGAGCTAGCTGGCGGCAAAGGAGGCGGCAGGCCGAACTTTGCACAAGCTGGGACAAAAACGCCGGAGAAGATTGAGGAGGCGTTGAGGGAGGTGGGGGGTATCACAGCGGAGCATTTAAGGTAAAATAAAAGTTTTTATTTCACCACAATTTTCCTCATATATTTGCCTTGCTTCTCAATGTAGATTCCTGGGGCGGTAGGTTTTTGGGCGCCGAGGGGGATGCCTTTTAGGTTGTAGTACGTTGGGGCGTAGCAGGCTACGCCCGTGCATAATGTGCTTGAGATACCAGGGTTTTCCCGATTTGAGAAGATTGAGGTTGAGCCTTCTACGAAGCCGCCTATGCTGGAGCATTCGGTAAGGAGCATGTTTTCTACTTTGACATTGTTTATCAGGCAGGATACTCTCAATGCGGGGCAGCTGGGGACTTCTTCGCCTTTTATGGCGGCGCAGACTTGCTCGCTCAATTCGGCGCAGTGGCTGCCCAAAAAGCAGGATACTTTGACTGCCGCTTCGCTTTCGTCTATGGTTTCCATTATTACGATGGCCGGGCGAGTCAAGGCGTAGTTGTCTGCGGAGATGCCGTCGGTGATTATGGTGGCGGTGGCTCTCTGAGACGTTTCTACTCTTTTGGAAAGTTGAGAGTTGAGAGTTGAGAATTGAGAGTTATCGTAGCTTAGTTCTATTTTTGGGGTGCCGTTTAGGGAGTTGGTTGGGTTGTCGGTTTCGTTGGTTTCGGTGTTGGTGGCGAAGCCGCTGTAGTTTATTATTGCGGCTAGGGTTGTTTGCAGGAGGTCGGGGGTTGAGAAGATTTCTTTGGGTACCCAGAGGGTGTCGTTTTCGTTGGTTTCAAAGTTTGGCAGGGTGGCGGCGAAGAATGGCTTCAGCGGTTTTTTGTGGATGGTGTATTCGGCTCGGTTGTTGAGGAGTCTGTAGTTGCCTGCGTTGGGGTCTTCGGGGTTGATTATGTAGTATGCCGCTTGGGAGCCTTTGTATTCTCCTGCCGCGGCATTGTAGTTGCCAAATATGAAATCTATTTCGTCCAGGAGTTCTTCTTGGTCTATGCTTGGCGTTGGGGTTTGAACCATTTTGCTGTATGTGTATTCTCGCGGTCCTGTCCATGATACTTGCAATTCTTTGGGTTCTATTGCGTAGAGGCAGGCGCTGTTTTGCAAGATCATATCTTCTTCTTGCGTTTCCAATTTTGCAATAGCCACAAGTCCTATTCCGGCATTTTTTTCTGCTCCTTCAACAATCAAGTCGTAGCGTATTCCATTTGCGTCAACGGCGAAAGGCTCAGGGCTTTGCAGTTCGCCGTTGTAGGTGTATATTGCGCCGCATTTGGGGAACCAGGCTATGTCTATTATGCGAGCGGGTTTTATTATGAAGTTCACCGCTTTTATGCCATGATATTTATCTTTTTTTCCGGCTATGAAAATCGTTCCGCCTGTTGCTACATGTATATTTTCGTCATAAAAATAATCAAAATCTACTCCTGCTTCTAATGTTTCATCTTTTATGGTTACCGCAGGTTTTGGTTTGATTTGGAATCCTGTATATAGCTGTGGTTCTATTGGGTCTATTTGCACTTGCGATATTGGTCCTAGCCCGTTAAGGAATGGCAATCCGTCATTTAGCTCGCCGGACATTCCCCAAATGCTAAAATCCCATCCGGCATAAGTGGATTTATTTCGCATCTCTGCCGCTGTTTTGCCAATGCCTCCAGAAGAGGAATTTTGCCCGCTTGAATTCCTGTCGTAAAAACTGTTGGTGGTTGTGCTATTATTAATAGTACCAACAAAACCACCTACATTATAATTTCCTGTTACGCTTCCTGCGGCGTAACTGTTGGCGATTGTGCTATTATTAATAGTACCAACAAAACCACCTACATTATTATATCCTGTTACGCTCCCTGTGGCATAACTGTTGGCGATTGTGCTATTATAATTATTATATCCAACAAAACCACCTACATTATTATTTCCAATAAAAGCACCTACATTATTAGGTCCTGTTACTTTCCCTGTTACGTTCCCTGTGGCGTAACTGCTGGTGATTGTGCTAGAATAAGTACTTCCAACTAAGCCACCGGTTGAGCCATTGGCTAAACTATTTCCTGTTACTTTCCCTGTGGCGTAACTGCTGGTGATTGTGCTATACTCAATATATCCAACTAAGCCGCCGATTGAGTCACTTACATCACTATTTCCCGTTACGTTCCCTGTTGCGTAACTGTTGGTGATTGTGCTATAATAATTATATCCAACTAAGCCGCCTACAGAACCATTTTCTCCAGTTACGTTTCCCATTGCACGGCTGTCGCTAATTATATTATTACAATTGTTGCTGCCAGAGCTATATCCTACCAAGCCTCCAACATAGTAAGTTCCCTCCACATTCGCTATGGCATAACTATTGCTGATTGTAACGCAGAAATAATCGCCATCGTCATAGTGGCTATAAATACTACCTACCAAACCACCGCCTCCCTTGATATACGAAGCAAGCACTCCCAAATTTTTTATTGTTCCGCCACTTACATTGCCAAACAAACTTTGGCGCGAATCTGAATTATTTATATAAACTCCGCTGATAACATAGCCATTGCCATCAAAAGTTCCTCGGAATGGATTTGAAGACCCTATCGCAGTCCATTCATTTTCGGGCGGTTCGGATGCCCAATTCTGCCACCCCGTTGTATCATTAAGCTGAATATTCGCACCAAGCGTTATCGTCTTGCCATCAAAATCATTGTCATCATTCACAAGCTCCGCCAGCCCAGCAAGCTGTTCTGCGGTGTTTATGACGAACTCGGTATCGTCATCGTTGTACCAAGCGATGTCTGAATTGCCGTCCCAAATTTGCGTTTGAGCAAAGAGGAGGGAGAGCGTGGCTAGCACAATGGCTAAGGTCTTACAGCAAATGCAATCAACTCTAAAGCTTGTTCCGCTTTTGTTTTTCCAGTTATTTTGGTTTTTTGCTGTAATTTCCATTTTCAACTCCATTCTCCATCTTTTGTCTCAAAAACCAACGTTTTTGAGACACATACCTCGCAGAAAAAAAACGCTGAAAATGAAATAAATTTGACGTTTTGCCTTTTAAAAAATCTATATTTATAGGTGTCTCAAAAACGTTCCTTTTTGAGACAGCCCCATTTTTACCCAACAACCTCGCCAACTCCCAGCCTCGCCAGCGTTTCAAAAACAGCGAAAACAGCAAATAAAAAGCGCGTTTTTGAGCGAAAAAAAACGGTTGCGCTAATGAATTGGGCTGCAATGTGGCAAAATCAAGGTAGCATATGGGCGTTGGGAGCATAACAGGGCCAACGCATCTAAATTGTGATTTTACCGCAGATAAACGGTATTGCTGTGGATATTTGGATGTTGCAGACGTTTGTTGCCGTATTACAAACGTTCGTTGCGAATGGGCGAAAGATTTTTCGCCCCTACACGGTGTGCCATTTGGTATTTTTTGTGTTGTTATTTGTCATATTCGGGATAAACGCAATAATAATCCGTCCACAATCAACGCCGTAGGGGCGAAAAATCTTTCGCCCATTCACAACGAATTGCAACATCGCAATGAATATTTGCCGTATTTTGCCAAAAAATCAGATATATAGCCAAAATTTAGATGCGTTTGCCCTAGGGAGCCTAAACGCAGAAAGCTTGGTATCTTAGGAATTTTCTATATTTATCGTAAACCACAACCAAGGAGCAAGCATGGAGTGCCAACCAATACCAATGCCTGGAAGTAAGGAGTTTGACAGACGAATGAATGAGGCTTACGAAAGATACGCTAATTCAGAGCCTTCTGCCGTGCTGAATGAAAGAATAAGGCCTAAAGGGCAAGACTTCTTTGATTGGCTCATGGAAGACAAAGAGAGCCTCAAGGCGACTGATAAAATGTTTGAAGCTGCGGGTATAGCGTGGTGAAATCGTGCTGCCCCGGAGATTATCCGCAATTTGACAAGCTAAGCGAAGAAACGATAAGGGAAAAAGCCAATAAGCTTATTGGCTGGATTTGGGAAAGCGAGACAGCGATTCCAAGGAATCGGTTATTCGTATCGGATGATTGCATGTCAAGCATAATAGACCTTGTGGAACGTCGCAGAGTGTACTTCCATGTGTTTCACGGAATAGATATGTCTGAATGGAACGAAGCGGCTTTGTATTGCTTTTGGATAGTAAAGTTGCAGCCGTTTTCCGAGGTTCCGCCGCCGAAAGCAAAGGCAAGGCAGGCAAATGAAGTTAATGCGACCATAGCGGTCAGGTTGCTTTGCAGAGTAGCGAACAACATTCGCGGAATAAATGGCAAAGAAAGAATTGAGCGATTAAATTTAAGCAATCTTATACATTCTTTTCGCTATAGAGATATGAGTAAGGAAAGTATTATGGCTATTCTTGAAGTGCTGATTGAAAAATAAAAACCTTGCAGGCTATTTTTACTTCACCACGATTTTCCTCATATATTTGCCGTGTTTTTCAATGTATATTCCCGGTGTCGTGGGTTTTTGGGT